>CALUOV010000185.1 GCA_944322275.1 uncultured Bacteroides sp.
CAAGGTCTTTCATGAACGCCTGCACACGGTCGGGGATGGTTCCGAAGTAGTGGTCGTCCATCTGCTGGTTCTTTGCCGAGTCGTGCCCCATGAGCGTACGGCCGGTCAATACCAGGTCGGGACGGGCGTTGTACAGACCTTCGTCCACCAGGAAATATTCCTGTTCCCAACCTAAGTTGCATATCACCTTCTTCACAGCGGGGTCGAAATAGTGGCACACATCCGTGGCGGCCACGTTCACTGCGTGAAGCGCACGGAGCAGCGGAGCCTTATAGTCCAGTGCCTCGCCCGTATAAGAGATGAATATGGTGGGGATACAAAGCGTGTCGTCCATAATGAAAACGGGCGATGTAGGGTCCCAAGCCGAATAACCTCGCGCCTCGAACGTATTGCGTATGCCTCCGTTGGGGAACGAACTGGCATCCGGTTCCTGTTGTACGAGCAGCTTGCCGGAGAATTCCTCTATCATGCCGCCTTTACCGTCGTGCTCGATGAAGGCGTCATGCTTCTCGGCCGTACCTTCCGTCAGCGGCTGGAACCAGTGCGTGTAGTGCGTCACGCCGTTCTCCTCTGCCCATTTCTTCATACCTGCAGCCACGGCATCGGCTATCGAACGGTCCAGACAGGCACCGTTGTCGATGACGTCAATCAATGTCTCGTACACCGATGTGGGCAGGTACTTGTACATCTTGGCAC
The DNA here is from genome assembly GCA_944322275.1 of uncultured Bacteroides sp. Lineage (GTDB taxonomy): Bacteria > Bacteroidota > Bacteroidia > Bacteroidales > Bacteroidaceae > Bacteroides. The sequence continues at coordinate 697 of CALUOV010000185.1, forward strand.
GGTTGAACACATTCTTGCCGAAGTATTCTGCCGGACGTTCCGCCGGCGTGTCAATCTTCAAAGGCTTCTTGCCAAAAGCGCTTTCTACTACTTTAAATCTCAAGTTTGTCATTGTATAAAATGTTTAGTTGTTACTTTTCCTTATGAAATCTCCGCAAGATGGCGGTGTCTTGTCTCCGGATTGACCTTGTCAAATCACTGACAAGAAGAGGAATCATTGCCATTGATTGCCGGAATCATTGCCGATGATTGTAGGAATCATTGCCGATGATTCTATCTATACAGACTTCCGTTTATATCCATTTCTTCAGTCTTGTCATGGCCTCTGCACAATCTTCGTGGCTGCCGAAGGCTGTGAGGCGGACGTATCCCTCGCCGCTCGGTCCGAAACCTACGCCGGGCGTGCAGACCACGTGGGCGTTGTAGAGCATCTGCTCGAAGAACCTCCAACTGTCCTCGCCGCCGGGCGTCTTCAGCCAGATGTAGGGGGCGTTCTCTCCGCCGAACACTTCCAGACCGAGATCGGTCAGCGTGGAACGCATCGTCCGGGCGTTGTCCATGTAATAGGCGATGGTTTTTCTGACCTGCTCTTTGCCTTCCGGCGTGTAAGTCGCCTCGGCGGCGCGCTGGCTGATGTAGCTCGTGCCATTGAACTTGGTGCACTGACGACGGTACCACAACTGGTGCAGCGCAATCCGCTCGCCGTTCAGTGTGGAGGCGGTCAGCTCCTTCGGCACCACGGTGTAACCGCAACGCACGCCCGTAAATCCGGCAGTCTTCGAGTAACTGTGGAACTCGATGGCCACCTTCCGTGCTCCCTTTATCTCGTAGATGGAGTGAGGGATGTCGGGGTCTTGAATGTATGCCTCATAGGCCGCATCGTAGAAGATGAGCGTATCGTTCTTCAACGCGTAGTTGACCCACCCCCGCAACTCTTCCTTCGAGATGACGGTGCCCGTGGGATTGTTGGGGTAACAGAGGTAAATGATGTCTACCCTGCGATCGGGCAACTGAGGGACGAAGTTGTTCTCCGCCGTGCAAGGCAGATAGGTGACGTTGCTCCACCGACCGTCTTTTACCTCACCGGCACGTCCTATCATGACATTCGAGTCGATGTAGACCGGATAGATAGGGTCGGTCACGCCGATACTGTTGTCCCAGCGTACCAATTCCTGAATATTGCCCGTGTCGCTTTTGGCTCCGTCGTTGATGAATATCTCGGATGGGTCCAAGTGGATGCCGCGCGGCAGGAAGTCGTTCTTCACGATAGCTTCCCGCAGGAACAGATAGCCCTGCTCCGGCCCGTAGCCGTGGAAGCCTTCCGGGGTAGTCATCTCGTCTACAGCCTTGTGCATGGCCTCCGCCACGGCGGGGCACAGCGGTTGTGTCACATCACCTATGCCCAGGCTGATGACATCTACTTGCGGATGGGATACCTTGAAAGCGTTTACCTTCTTGGCTATGTCGGCAAATAAATAGTTGTTCGGTAGTTTCAGAAAATGCTCGTTTACTAATGCCATCTTATCATTTACTATTTAAAAATTTACTATTTACTAAATTACATCATTCTTCATTTAAAAAGACTTCCCCTTCAAATACGAACTCTGCCGGGCCGGTCATATAGACGTGATTGTCCGCCTCGCTCCAGACGATATCCAACTCTCCACCATCCATGATGACGCGGCTTCTTCGTCCGGAGCGTCCGGTCAATGCGGCGGCCACAGCAGTTGCACAGGCTCCCGTGCCACACGCCAAGGTGATGCCGCTGCCCCGTTCCCAAACTCTGGTGCGTATGCGGCCGCTGCCCGCCAAGCTGGCGAATTCGATGTTGCACCGCTGGGGAAATAACGGATGCATCTCCAATGCGCTCCCCAGCCGGGCCAAATCCACTGTTTCCGCATCATCGGTGAAGATGACGAAGTGGGGATTACCCATGGATACAAAAGTGCCGCACAGCTCTTGCCCACATACGGTTATCGTCCCTTCCCGCATCGATCCGTCCGCCGTGGCCAGCAAGTTACAGTCCGCTAAACAGGGCTGTTGCATGTCCACCATGACACTCTCCACGCGGTTGTCTTTGTCAATATGCAGCTTCAGCGTCTTGATGCCGGCCTTCGTAAGCAGTCTGACAGATGTCTTGTCCGTCAGTCCCTTCTCGTACACATACTTGCCGATGCAACGGGACGCGTTGCCGCACATCATGGCTTCCGAACCATCGGCATTGAAGATACGCATGGTGAAGTCGGCTTCCGGCACCGCAGAACGCTCTATCAGCACCAGTCCATCGCTTCCTATCCCCTTGTGGCGGTCGCTCCACCGGCGGGCGAAAGCAGAAGGGTCGGCCATCGGACTACCATATATATATATGTAATCATTGCCAGCGCCCTGCATCTTGGTGAATTTGATTGCTATTGTCATTTTGATTTGATATTCTGTGTTTTATATTTCTTTTTGCTTTAATTCGCGGCAAAGCTACGATATTTTGATATAATATACAATTAAAAAGAGACCTTTTTTAATCTACTTTTTGCTTCATTGTACCGGATTGAAAGCAAATGCGTGTCTTTAATTACAATTAGATACAAAACTCTTTTATGATTTATCTATATGTAAGTTTC
>CALUOV010000186.1 GCA_944322275.1 uncultured Bacteroides sp.
TGTGGCGTGCAATCCTTCAACACTTCCAGTTGGTAAGCCGACTTCCCTATCAACGCCCCCAAGGCGATGGCGATGGGCAGTCCTATCATGCCGGTACCGGGAATGCCTACACCCATGGCGTTCTTCAATATGTTTGCGCTGAGCAACACGTTAATTTTCTGCGGTCTGACGCCCAATGTTTCCGTGGCTTTCGCCACACATAAGGCGACCGCTATAGGTTCCGTACATCCGATGGCGGGGACAACTTCACGTTTTATCAGGGATATAATTTTTTCCCGTTGTATTTTACTTATCATTTTGTCATCACTTAAAGTCCGGACAAAGGTATGAAAAACGTTTTATTATACAAATAGTCAGAATGGAGAAATTCTTCAATATATAACTTCCTATAATTCAAAAAAGAAACGTACCTTTGCAACATTATTATACTCATACACATTTTATTTATATGAAACTTAGACAATTCTTGCCCTGCTGCCTGCTGGCGGCAGCTACGCTAGCTTCCTGTATTCAGGACGAAGCGCTGAATAAAGAAGCGGCCATTGATGCATGTACAGGGGTGGATGTGCAGTTTACCAATGCCCTTGCCAGCAACCGTGGTTTCAATATTTACATCAATCGCGGAGCAGATTTGACGAGCCAGCAACTGACTTTCACGATACCTGAAGGTGCTTCCATCTCCACGTCCGATGTAGTCACGGGCGACAGCGAATTTACGCAAAACGAAGATGGGACTTATAGTGCCACTTTGAATTTTGACAATGCCAATTACAGCCGTTTGGTTACAGTGACCTCGGAAGATGGAGCCAACCAGGTTACTTACCTCATTCAGATTATTCAGATGGAGCTTCCTACGGAGTATCATTTTGAACGTTTGCAGGAAAGCAGTTCGCAATATCATATTCTCCTGGAAGAAGAGGCCATGACTACGGAAGGTTTGCAACGTGTCCTGCAATGGTGTAGCGGCAATCCAGGTTTTGAACTGACCAAAGTGGCCAATACCCCCCTTGATTATCCCACGGTGCAGATAGAAAGCGGATACGTAGGCCGATGCGCTAAGCTGGAAACACGGGCTACGGGCGATTTCGGTGCCATGGTGCAGATGTACATTGCGGCAGGCAACTTGTTCATCGGCTCGTTCGACTTAAGCAACGCACTCAACGATGCTTTGGCAGCTACCCGTTTCGGTGTACAATTCTACCAAAAACCAGTCAGTTTGAAAGGGTATTACCGATACAAACGGGGAGAGGTCTTTACCGAAAGCGGAGTAGAAGTGGAAGGCAAACAGGATTCATTCGACATCTATGCCATGCTGTATGAAGCCGATGACAATTCCTTCATGCTGAACGGCGCCAACGGAAAGACAGACAGCAGCATCGTCCTGTTGGCTCAGATAGACCAGGCTGACGCTTTGGAGACTGACCAATGGAGGGAATTTGAAATTCCTTTTGAGAGTATGAACGGTAAAACCGTGGACATGCAGAAACTGAGTGAAGGGAAATACAAACTGGGCATCGTATTCTCTTCGAGTATCGAAGGCAACTACTTCAAAGGCGCTGTCGGGAGCACATTGTGGATAGACGAAGTAGAATTGGTCTGTGAATAAATCCTCCTAAATATAAACAATGATATGAAAACAAAAATATACAGCATACTCTTGGCGAGCTTTCTGCTAATGAACGCCGCCAACCTTTGGTCACAAGAAGAACGTAACCAAGGCATCATCCAGTCCTATCTACGCGGATGGGAATATTCGTTGAAAGCAGGATTCAGTCTGGGAGGTACTTCTCCCCTGCCCTTACCCGAGGAAATAAGAGGCATCAACAGCTTTCGTCCAGGTGGTGTAGCCATTGCCATTGAAGGAAACTCCACTAAGTGGTTTGACAAGCAGAAAAAGTGGGGTCTGACCATCGGCGTACGTTTGGAAAGCAAAAAAATGTCTACGGACGCACGGGTGAAAAACTATAGCATGGAAATCATCAATGCCGAAAACGGCCGCTCGCTTCCTGGACTTTGGACGGGCAATGTAAAGACCAAAGTGAACAACTCCTATCTGACAGTGCCCTTGCTGGCCAACTATCGCATCAGCAACCGTTGGAAAGTTGTGGCAGGTCCTTATTTCTCGTACATGATAGACGGGAACTTTTCCGGAAGTGTGTATGAAGGCCACCTCCGTACGCCCGATGCCACTGGTCAGCGTATCGATTTTACAGGCGAAAGCATTGCCACCTACGATTTCTCCGACAACTTGCGCAAGTTCCAGTGGGGCGTGCAGGTAGGTGGTGAGTGGCGTGCCTTCAAGCATTTGAATGTCTTTGCTGACCTGACGTGGGGATTGAACGACATCTTTCAAAAGGATTTTCAGACGATTACCTTTGCCATGTACCCCATCTATCTGAACATCGGCTTCGGATATTCATTCTAAACAAAGAATTCAAATAGAGCTATAAAGAAGAGGTACGGAAAATTTAAGCATTTCCGTACCTCATCTTTTATTATAGAACAAGCTATCAAAGTCCCAGCTTCAATTTTTTCCTGACAAACTCTTCTACAAACTCCACCGTTCCTTCAATACCAAGCACGGACGAATCTACGCAAAGGTGATAAGTGGCAGCAGCTCCCCAAGTCTTATAACTATAGTAGTTGTAGTACTCACTACGCTTTTTATCAGCTTTGTCCATCAGATCCTCAGCGGCTTCGGCTGTGATTCCCTGACGTTCACACAAACGGCGAATGCGTTCCTCACGGGCGCAAGAAATAAATACATTGGCACAACGAGGATGGTCACGCAACACATAGTCGGCACAACGGCCTACAAACAAGCAGGACTTTTCATCGGCCAGGCGACGGATGACATCGCTCTGCACTTTAAACAGATTGTCATTGCTTAGGCAGTTATTGGTAGGAATAGCTCCATCGCCTACGAAAGGGAAACGCATACCGAACAAGCCGCCCATAAAGCCCTGTGAAGCCCGCTCATCGGCCTTCTCGAAAAACTCGCGGCATAATCCGCTTTCCTGCGAAGCCAGTTCTATCAATTCCTTGTCATAGAAATCAATGCCTAAACGGTGAGCCAGTTTCTCACCGATTTCACGCCCTCCGCTACCCAACTGACGACCGATGTTTACTATAAATTTTTCATTCATAATCTCTCCGGTTAAATTCTATTGATATCCCGCAAAGTTAACACAATTCTACGAAAATCAAAGGCCACAAGATGTTTTTTCAAAAAAAGTATAGGATAAAAAGCACAATAAAGCAGATTTGTACATTCCTACTAACAGTCTGTAGAAGTTAGACTTC
>CALUOV010000187.1 GCA_944322275.1 uncultured Bacteroides sp.
TATTTGGCTCATTTTTTGCGGACAAATGCACGAACCGCCTAAAAACAACTTAGGCTGTAACGCCTGATAAACAGTTTGTTACAGCCTAAATCAAATATTATCCTATATAGCTTATGCTTCCTCAATAGCAGCCTGCGCCGCAGCCAAGCGTGCAATAGGCACGCGGAACGGAGAACAGCTCACGTAGTTCAAGCCTACTTTATGGCAGAACTTCACTGACGAAGGCTCACCACCGTGCTCACCACATATACCACACTTCAGGTCGGGACGTACGGAACGGCCTTTCTCTACAGCCATTTGGATAAGTTGTCCTACACCCTTTTGGTCGAGCACTTGGAAAGGATCTACCTTCAGAATCTTTTTCTCCAAATATACTGGCAGGAAAGAAGCGATATCATCGCGCGAATAACCAAAGGTCATCTGAGTCAAATCGTTCGTACCGAAAGAAAAATATTCAGCGTGCGTTGCTATACGATTGGCTGTCAAGGCTGCACGCGGAATCTCTATCATTGTACCTACTTTGAATGATACTTCAATGCCTTCTTCCTCAAATACTTTCTTGGCCGTAGTACGAATAATCTTCTCCTGAGCCTCGAACTCATACAGGATACCAATAAGCGGAACCATAATTTCGGGATGTGGATCGTATCCTTCTTTCTTCAGTTCGCAAGCGGCACCTAAGATGGCTTCGGTCTGCATTTCCGTGATTTCCGGATAGGTATTTCCCAAACGGCATCCGCGGTGACCCAACATCGGATTGTGCTCGCAAAGGCTGTCTACACGCTGACGGATGTATTCTACCGTCACTCCCATAGCTTCGGCCATTTCTTCCTGTCCCTTCTGATCGTGGGGAACGAATTCGTGCAAAGGCGGATCAAGCAGACGGATGTTGACGGGATAACCGTCCATGGCTTTGAAGATGCCTTTGAAGTCATTCTTCTGATAAGGCAACAGTTTGCGGAGCGCTTTCTTACGGTCTTCCGCGTCCGGAGCCAATATCATTTCGCGCATGGCGATAATTTTCTGATTCTCGAAGAACATGTGCTCTGTACGGCAAAGTCCGATACCTACGGCACCAAACTTACGGGCCACTTCGGCATCGTGAGGCGTATCGGCATTAGTACGAACTTGCAGGCGAGTGTACTTGTTACACAAATCCATCAATTTGGCAAAATTACCAGAAACCTCCGCGGCCTTTGTCGGAACCTCGCCTTGATATACTTCGCCTGTGCTACCGTTCAGCGAGATATAGTCACCTTCCTTCAATACGACACCATCGATTTCTACCGTACGTGCCTTGTAGTCTACATTGATGGCGCCGGCACCCGATACGCAACACTTGCCCATACCACGAGCCACTACAGCTGCGTGAGAGGTCATACCACCACGAGCGGTCAAAATACCTTCTGCAACGGTCATACCAGCCAAGTCTTCGGGAGAAGTCTCGATACGTACCATGACTATACGGTGGCCATCTGCACGCCATTTGGCGGCATCATCGGCAAAGAATACAATCTGACCACAAGCGGCACCCGGAGAAGCTGGAAGTCCACGGGTCAATACCTTGGCATTACGAAGTTCTTCTTTATCGAATACGGGATGGAGCAGTTCGTCCAGTTTATTCGGCTCACAACGTTCGATGGCCGTCTTTTCGTCTATCAGACCCTGCTCCAGCATTTCCATGGCGATACGTACCATAGCGGCGCCGGTACGTTTGCCGTTACGGGTCTGCAAGAACCAAAGTTTGCCTTCCTGTACGGTGAACTCCATGTCCTGCATATCGTGGTAGTGATTCTCCAGCTTCGTTTGCAATTCGTCCAGTTGCTTGTAGATTTCAGGCATGGCCTCTTCCATAGACGGATACTTGCTGGCGCGCTCTTCCTCGCTTATGCCTTGCAGTTGAGCCCAACGCTGAGAGCCGATTTTCGTGATTTGTTGCGGCGTGCGAATGCCGGCCACCACGTCTTCACCTTGGGCATTAATCAGATACTCACCGTTGAAAAGGTCTTCACCTGTAGCGGCATCACGGCTGAAGCATACGCCCGTAGCCGATGTGTCGCCCATATTACCGAACACCATGGCCTGTACGTTGACGGCTGTTCCCCATTCATCGGGTATGCCTTCCATCTTACGATATAGGATGGCACGCTCGTTCATCCACGAATTGAATACGGCGCAGATGGCTCCCCACAATTGCTCATAAGCATTGGTCGGAAAGTCTTGTCCGGTACGTTCCTTTACGGCCACTTTGAAACGTTTTACCAGTTCCTTCAGGTCATTTACGTCCAGTTCATTGTCCAGTTTCACGCCCTTGGCATGTTTTACATCCTCAATGATGGCTTCAAACGGGTCGATATCATCCTTGTTCGTCGGTTTCATGCCCAGCACCACGTCACCGTACATCTGTACGAAACGGCGGTAAGAGTCCCATGCGAAGCGTTCGTTGTTCGTCTTGCGTGCCAGTCCGGCCACCACATCATCGTTCAAACCCAGATTTAGAATGGTGTCCATCATGCCCGGCATGGATGCACGTGCACCCGAACGGACGGATACCAGCAACGGATTCTCCACATCGCCGAACTTGGAGTTCATCAGCCCCTCTATGTGGGCTATAGACCTCTCCACGTCATCCTTCAGCAGAGCCACAACGCTTTCGCGTCCTTTCTCATTATATTCCGTGCAAACTTCCGTAGTGATAGTAAATCCGGGAGGAACCGGAACTCCGATAAGGTTCATTTCAGCAAGGTTGGCTCCCTTGCCACCCAGTAGGTTTCTCATGTCGGCCTTGCCTTCCGCATGGCCGTTTCCAAAGGTGTAAACTCTTTTTTGATCCATAATATTAAGAAGGTTTTTTTATGAGTTTTTCATTTCGTTTGCGCAAAGCTAAACATATTTTACATATAATGAAACAAAATCAGAAGAAATTTCCATAAAAAATGCGATTGTACACTCGGAATGACTGTTAGGGGAATTTTTTATCTCATTCATATTTACGAAAGTATAAGTTTATAGATTAGCTTTGAAGCATGAAAGCAAGAGCGATTATGTCTTAAATTTCGCATGTGATCAATCCATTAGTTGGCCACTTGAGCTTGCCGAAGTTTTGGTTTTGTTTTCACGCAACAAAGATAAGCATTTCGCCAAACATAGCCAAAAAACGAATGTCGCTAAGGAAGTATTTTGGGGGGAGGGAGTTCGGTGGAAATTTATAATTAGCGTTGAAAATCAGACTGCCGTTTGGT
>CALUOV010000188.1 GCA_944322275.1 uncultured Bacteroides sp.
CTTACCACTTCTAATAGTATGTTATGCAACATATATTACCATTTTTATGGATAAATATAAAAATTAAAAACGCTGTAAACGTATTACATTTAGAATATCATCAGTATCATAAACCGGATGCCATCTTTCTTCACTCCAGGGATATCCGTATAAGTCAAGCGACGCACGTATTCTATATGCAATAGTTTAAAAATGTTGTAGATACCTACACTGGCTTCCACATAAGGAGTCTTACCCATAACGTAGCTGGTAGGCGAACCATTGCGCATGGGGAAAAGGAAGAGGTCGGAATCATGACTTTTATACGGATTATTCTTGTCCGTCAGCGTGCCCCACAAACCACGGACGCGAAACATCTCGCGCCACTTCAGTTTTTTCAAAAGCGGAATGCGGTTGAAAAGTTTACCGTTCATATCATAACTCAAAGCCAACGAAGCATAACGGTCATTGAGAAATTCCATGTTGTTGATGAGCGAGAATGACTCGTTGTGCTGAGTAATGTATGACAAGTTGGCCATAGGCAGGTTCAGCAAGGGGAAAGGCACTTTATTCCATTGGGCACCGGCACGGGCAGTGACATCCAGCTTGCCCCATGAGCCAAACCAAAAACGTTTACGGGCACTGGCTTCAGTCAAGTTGAAATTATACTCACCACCCAACAAACCTTTAAAGCCAGCCGTATGTGAAATGGAAAACACCGGTGCATCCAACGATACAGGCACACGTCGCTGCTTGGTATTGACAAATGTTTCACCGGGAGCATAACGTAAAGTAACGCCTACCTCCGTAGTAGTAATGTCATGCACTAGCGTATTATTGCTTCCCCACACACCGGGTGTCTCTCCATCATTACGCCAATATTGCAGGTTGCCTGCGGGCTGGTCGTTACGATGGCGTAACATCGCATTGACGGAGAATCCTGTCTGCGTCTCCAACTCATAGGTCAGCATAGCGTCACGTATGTATGACATCTGGTCGACCGTTGTCCATTTCCAACCTACAAACAAGTTATCCTTGTCCGTAGCAAGATACTTGTCCATAGGTGACATCACATCGTACGTGTATTTAAAAGCGATATAGTGCTTAGGAAACTCCCAAAGGACGTACTCACGCTTATTGAACGACCAGGCAGCTTGGGCAGAGTAGAACCACTTATGGTCGCGGAAGCCATAAGCCCCGTATCCGCTCAAGCTAAGATGCGGATGCAGATTGCCCGTCGTCATGCCACTCAAACGCAGACGTACCCCATTCACATAATTACTCGTTATTGTAGTGTTGATAGGACCAAAATCGAACTTGCTAGGACGTCCTTTGGTACCCGTCTCCACAAAATTCTCTATCAACGCCTTAGCGCCGAAGATGATAATCTTGAACCCCGGTATTTGCTCAATGCGGTTCATAAAGAGATCCATCGTACTTTCCTTCTTAGTGAGCGGCACTTGGCGCACTTCTGCCCAATACTCGTCACTTTTATTCATCATGTTGGCCTCCTTGATGACGTTGCCCTTCAAACGGAAATAGCGAGGTTCTATTTCATCGAATTGATAGTCAGAATATTTCGTAGTGCGTTGCACCTCCAGCCCCTGTATACCTTTCATCAGGGCAAGCTCTACGGTCATGTCATCATCGGTCAGCACCCAAGTGCTGTCCTCTAATTGTCTGAAGTCCTGCACAATGTCCAGGTTTTCTACGAAATTGACACCGGTATGTTTGGGCAGGTTCATCGTACATCTCTTCACGGCATACGTAGAGTCACGCACTACGTACAAATGCCCCGTAAAGCCGAAGTCTTGCGAATTGTTGGGCACAAACGTCAAATGCACACACTCCTGATTATCCACCATAAGTGTATCCATCAGATAATATTTATAGAATGAGATGGCACCCCGACCAATGGGGCTTTCAAACTGACGTTGAAGCAAACGGATGTTGTCATCATAAATATTGATGTCCGAAAACACATCGTTCAAAATGGTGCCCAACATATCGCCCGTACTGAAAAACTCTTCAATACCGTTAGAGTTCATGCCCTCAATAATGGTCTTCTCACTCTTAGGATGCTGACGGTAAAGGGTTCGCGACACAGTCTCTTTGATAGAGATGGGCAGGATGTTCTTACCTGTTTTGGGCGACACCTCCACTTGGTCCTTGAAGAAGGCGAACTTCTTATACAGTCCTTTCTCCATCTTTTCCGGTGTAATGTCGTTGAGCGACATTTTCATCTTCTCGTACTTGCGGTATTGGTAATAGTCTTTCTCCTCCAGCTTCAGCTTTTTCTTGCGGTCTATCACCTTCCGCATAAACTCTACGGCAGGGTTGTTTTTACGTGAGTATTTTTCTTTTTTAGGCTTTACCACCACTTCGGCCAACATGATATCATCCGTGGCCAGTTGCACGTTCAGGATCTTTTGTCCGGGTTTCAGTTTAACGCGCTTGGTCACATAACCGATGGCCGAAAAAGTCAGTTCATCCCATCCCCGACGGGTCTCTACCGAATATTCGCCCTTGCCGTTAGTAATGGCTCCCACGCCTTTGCCTTCGTATTGTACTGTGACATAAAGCAGCGGTTCTTTAGTGAGCGAATCCGTCACAACTCCTTTGATTTGGGCGGACGCTCCCGGCACGCATGCCACAAGGAAAAGAGCGATAAAGGAAAGAATAATATAGAATTGTTTCATATTTATCAGTACGTATAACGGCCACAAAGTTAAAAATAACCCTGCAATATCATTGTAACACGGCCACTATATTTTGATAATTTGAGAAATTAAGTTCCAAATTTAGATAATTAACCTTTCATTTCCACATCGTTTCCGAAGAAAGTCTGTATATGGGATGATATATTTTGCATAAGCTAAGAATGAGTCATATACAATACTATTTTATCCTTGAATTCTTTAAGGCGTCCGACTCTATTAAGCAATCCGCCCAGTCCTGCTTAAGAAGGACTGCAGTCCTGACATTGAAGGACTGGGCAGGACAAACAGAAATCCCCGCCTCATCCATGACAGACAAGGCGGGGATTCTTATTGACAACTGTATGTCTTTCCTCTTTTATACCATCAGCGCAGCAACCAGCGAAAGGATGGCGTAGAACTCGGGGAAGGCGGCGTAAATCAGCGTGTTGGTCAGCACGTTGTGGCCTTGCGAGATGCCTACGATACCGCTGGCGGAAATCTGTCCCTGACGGATGGCGGAGAACAAGCAGATGAGACCTAC
>CALUOV010000189.1 GCA_944322275.1 uncultured Bacteroides sp.
GATGAATGGCTATATTTGCATTGAGATGGTATGACAAAAGATTTGGATTGAATATTTGCAGACTGTTCATTATGAAGCGGATTTTATTTTTCATAGGGTTATTGGCTTGCGTGTGGGGAATGGGGGCGTGTACGGCCACATCGGATGGGGAGATTACGGAATCTGCCTCTTTCTTGCCTCCTCTGATGGGATGGAGTTCCTGGAATACCTACCGTGTGAATATCAATGAAGAGCTTATCAAGAAGCAGGCTGACGCTCTTGTGGCTACCGGCTTGAAGGAAGCGGGGTATACCTATATTAATATAGATGACGGATTCTTTGGGCATCGGACTGAGACGGGGAAAATGCTTGCTCACCCGGAACGTTTCCCTAACGGGATGCGGGTCGTGTCGGACTATATTCATTCGTTGGGACTTCGTGCGGGGATTTATTCCGATGCGGGCGATAATACTTGCGGGTCTATCTATGATGATGACGTCAACGGGGTAGGGGCTGGACTGTACGGACACGAGCAGCAGGACATGGACCTCTATCTGAAAGAGTGGAATTATGATTTTATCAAGATTGATTATTGTGGCGCTTTGGAATTGGGGCTGGACGAGAAACAACGCTATGCCGCTATCTGTGAGGCTATCCGTAACACCGGACGTACGGATGTGTCCATTAATATCTGTCGTTGGGCTTTCCCAGGTACCTGGGCGCGAGGTATGGCGCGTTCGTGGCGTATCAGTCCGGACATTCGTCCCGATTGGGCTTCGGTGAAGAGTATCATCGCGAAGAATCTCTACTTGTCGGCTTACGTGGGCGAGGGACATTATAACGATATGGATATGCTGGAGATAGGTCGAGGACTGACAGCTATAGAGGAAGAGACTCATTTCGGCCTGTGGTGCATCATGAGCTCTCCGTTGCTTGTCGGTTGCGACTTGACCGCCATTCCCGATGCCTCGTTGGCTTTGTTGAAGAATCCGGAGCTGATAGCGCTCAACCAAGACCCCTTGGGACTGCAGGCATATGTAGTGCAGCGTGAGGGAGAAGCATATGTATTGGTGAAGGATATTGGGAAAAAACGTGGCACAATGCGTGCTGTAGCCTTTTACAATGCTTCTGATAGCGCGCATACGTATCAGACGTCCTTGAATCTTTTGGAATTAGGAGGAAAGGTGAAGGTTCGCGATGTGGTGAAACGTACTGATTTGGAACCGGTGGAAGATACATTTACTTGTACTGTTCCAGCACATGGTGTGTTGATTTGTCGCATGGAGGCTGAATGCCGTTTGGAGCCGGATCGTTATGAAGCCGAATGGGCTTATCTGCCTTGCTTTGATGATTTGGGTAAACAAGCCAAACCGATACAGTATCTTGCCTCTCCGCAATGTTCGGGTGGGATGAAGATTTTTCGGCTAGGTGGACGTGACGAAAACTATGCCGAGTGGTCGGAGGTATATAGTGAACATGGAGGCTCGTATGAGATGACTATCCGTTATTGTTCACCTTCAGTTCGAAAGTTAGAAGTGTGGGTGAATGGCACCTTGTATGAACTTCCCGCACTTCATTCTGGAAGTTCGGAGGAAGTGGCTGAAGTGACGGTTCCCGTCACTCTTTCGGCAGGATATAACACCATTCGAATGGGGAGTCGTTACGGCTGGGCACCGGACATAGATTGCTTTTTGCTGAAAAGAAAAGGGTAGTTTTCGTTTTCATTTATTTCGAGGTAGTTTATTACACAACTTCATTTTTCAATCGGGCGAATCAGAGAATATTTTGCGGAATGAAAAGGCTATTGCGGGCATTCCTTATTTTTTCCCTTGATCAAATTGCGTTGGCAAAGACGGTCAACTGTTTACCAATCCCGTATTATGTATTCCCCGAAAGAGCCCGAAATTTTGCATTCTTTCTTATTTCTTGTGTGTGATATAGAAACAAGCGGTAGATACAAAGTTGCGTACATAGGTCAGACGCGCTATGGCAGGTGCCAACTGGCGTGGTTTCAGGCTGAATTTCTTTTTATAATGAGGATTAATAAGCCATAAGCATCGGTGGATGATGGCGCATCCGTTCATTGCCAGCAGCTGTTCAAACCGCTCAATGGTCATGCGTGTGCATTTGATGTCCAATAGCTCTTTACGACGCTCTACGTTTTCTCCGCAAAGGTGCAGAATGCTATCGTATAGTCGGTTGGGGAATAGGTGGATGAAGGGAAGATGCGAGCACAATCGACTTTTGCAGATTTGCTGGTGTCCTCCGAAAGGCATCTGCCAGGCCGGAAACCCCCAAAAAATGATGCCGCCCGGTGCCAGAAAGTCATGGGCATGGCGGATAAAATCGCTTTTTCGATAAGGATGAATATGTTCTATGACATCGTGTATCACCAATAGGTCGTAACGTTCCTCAGCAGATGCCACTTCCAAAGCAAGAAAATCGGCATGGACAAACCGTGCGTTGTATCCTCTCTGTTCAAAAAAATCCTTTGCTTGCGCTATGCGGGTGGCGGACAAATCGAGACCTGTTACTTCGCATCCCCGTTCGGCAAAAGGAAGCAGATTACCGCCTTCACCGCAACCTACTTCCAACACCTTCACTCCATTACCGATGTGGTGGAATTTTTCCATGTAGGGCAGATAAAATTCTCTTGCCGTGCAGGCCGAATCTTCAAAATAGGAAAGACGGTCGTAATGTCGTTTCTGCATGGTTCTTTATTTGAGTTTTGCAAGTACAAGTAAAAAGATAGCTTTTTATACTTTGCGCGGTATTATAATGTGCATTTAGAATAGCACAAACAGATACTGCGCAAAGTATAGTTTTTGTATTTCACTTTTTATGTCTTCCACAAGGGTTCAACTCTAAAAACGATGGGCAAAGATAAACAGATTATTTCAGAAATGGATACGTCTTTTCCATAAAAATAATTGCAACAAGGCAAAACTTAAATGAACAATTAAACTTCAAACGAATAGGCTATGTCTTTCCATGCAAAAATAGAAAATGGATTAATTACAAAAACATGTCTGTTATCCCCCCTTATTTTCTTCTTTTCTCCCTTTATTTCAAAAAAACATCGTTTGCGCACACAGAAAAAGTGTGAGAATGATTTGTAGTTCATAAATTATGCTTAAATTTGCCGCGATTTGTAATGCTCACTTTGCAAAATGGCGGATACTATAAAACA
>CALUOV010000190.1 GCA_944322275.1 uncultured Bacteroides sp.
ACTTAAAAATAATCATTTCCCAAGAAAGAAGAAACACTCTTTCTATATTAAACTTTAAAATTTAAACAGGCTCTTAATCATGCAAGACATATAATAAATTCTATAAAAACACTGCCCTTGTATTATAGGCAGTGTTTTTCTTATGCCCTACCATTAGTTTTTTCATTGAGAGCAAAGTTACCAGTTTTTAAAATCCTTGTTTTTTCATTGTTTCCCAAAGGACCTTAGACATGGCCTCGGCATCCTTCTTGGTATAGCGTACATCGGTAAACACTTGCGCCAGGGTTTCTTTTCCATTCTCGGCGATGAACTGATGATTTTCGGGCAAAGACTCTTTGTAAGCATAAAGGCGGTCGATGTCCGCGGGAGTATAGTCGTGATAGACTTCCTCGTGCACAATGGCTTCCAAAGGCAAGCGGTCTACCTGAGACGGATTCTCATCGGGCCAACCTACGGTAACCGTAGCAAGCGGAAAGACCAGTTCGGGCAACTCTAAAATATCCACTATCTGATCGGGATTATAAGTGGTGGTACCCAGATAGCAGATACCCAAGCCACGCTCTTCGGCAGCGACACAAAAGGTCTGCGCCACAAGCAGAGTATCGATGGCTCCCGTAACAAACCATTCAAAATTGCCATATCCCGGTTCGGCTTTCCGTTGGCAACACCACTGGCTGAATCGCCGAAGGTCGATGCAAAAGGTAAGCACAACAGGAGCTGACTCTACCATCGGTTGATGGAAGTGTGCGGGAGCCAAACGTTTCTTCCGCTCGGCATTGCGGGTGACAATAACACTATACGTCTGCATATTACCTACCGTAGAGGCACGGCAGGCACTTTCCAACAGATCGTTCAGCAAGTCGGCCGGAATATCTTTCGACAGATACTTGCGAATGGTTTTTCTTTGCTTTAAACTATCCATAATATTTACGCTCTTTAGTTTCTCGCAAAGGTATCAAAAAAACGGGATGTGTGCACGGACTTACTCAGAAAAAGGCATCAGAAATGAACGTTCACACCAGCCATCACCGTTGCACGAGGCATGGGGTACCCGGCATTAATTTCATACTTCTGAGCCAACAGGTTCTCACCACGCACCCAAAGATGAAACCAACGAGTGACACGGAATGAAGCGCGCAGGCTCCACAGGATGAAATCCTCGGTGGCTACGGGAGATACGGAAGTGTACAGACCAGTAATGTATTGCAAACCGGTAGACACGTTCCATCGCCCTTGCGTAAAGTTGGTTCCAGCGTAGAGCTTATGTTCAGGAGCAGCAATCACGGGAGTCTTCATGTGCAGATAACTGTAATTGGCGTCCACAGACCACATACGGTTGATACGCCAAGCCGCCTGTACTTCCACACCTGTATTGTCTATTTTTCCGGAGTTTTGGTTCAACATGCCACTCCCGCTAGGATTGGGCAAGGTCATGATAAGGTTCTTTCCATCTATATAAAACACATTCATTCCGTAGGAAAAGCGTCCATCCAGCAAACGTTGGGAGAAAGCTATTTCGTAATTCCACATCGATTCGGGCTTCAAGTCTGGGTTTTGCGGAGGGAACATATACATTTCGCGAAGTATCGGATAACGGAAACCTTTGGAGGCGGATAGTTTTAGTTCGGCCTGGCGGGGCAAATGAAACGCTAAGCCGGCTTGCGGCACCCACTCAGTACCTACCCGCGAATGGTGGTCTACACGAAGTCCTGCATTGAACGTCAACCAAGTACCGATGTCTTGGCGGAAGTCTATATAACCCGCCACTTCATCTTCGTGCTTGTCCACAATGTCTTCTCGCGTATCGGCATTCTCACCCTTCACATATTCCGTCCATGCCTCGCCTCCGTAGCGGAACCAGTCGAAGCCGAAAGTAATGCGGTTCCCCTCGAAGAAGCGTGCGCTTTGATAGAGGGAAAGTCCCATCATATCGTCAAAGGAATTGAAGCGTCCGTCCTGAGGCGATTCACCGGCACTGGGCGTATAACCATCGTTTATCCAATGGTTACCCCAGTTGTAAAAGAAACTGAGTCCGCCGGAGGTACGTTCGTAATCGTTCTCTATGGCCAAGGATGCCATCCCGCGAGTGATGCGTTGATCGCCTTCCAATAAAGGAGCAGACACAGGGCCAGGATAGGTGGCATTGAAGTGTGTCACGTTCACGTCAGCGTAAGTATTCCAATGACTGGTCAGTTCATAGCCCAGTTTGGCATAACCGCCATATTGCTCGAAAGGCATATTGTCCCGATGCCCGTCTGTCCGGTTGTACGACCCGCTTACAACGCTGGAAAGACGTTTCTTGCGGATACGGTTGGTCAATTCCGTCTCCAACGTGTTGTACGAGCCATATCCCGCATGCAAGTCGGTACGCACCCCGTCTTCATGCATCTTGCGGGTAACGATATTGATGACACCCCCCATGGCGTTGGAGCCGTAAAGTACAGAGGCAGGGCCGCGCAACACCTCTACACGCTCGGCCAGTAATGTCTGGTAAGCGTCCGAAATAGGGTGTCCGAAGATGCCCGCATATTGCGGATGCCCGTCAATGAGCACCATCAAACGGGCATTGCCTCCGCTCAAGCCACGGAGTGAAATGCCTCCTGCCGCCCCGTTCGACACGCCAAAACCCATCACACCGCGTGAAGTAGTGAACAATCCTGGCACTTGCTCGGTCAATATAGGCAACAGAGAAGGCTGTTGACTGGTTTCTATCAACGTACGATTAATGATCGATACAGTTTGTGACAAATGGCGTACGTTCGTTTCATTGCGGGTACCGGTCACCACCACTTCCTCCAGTGCATAATTCTTGCTGGCCGTAACCGTATCCCGTGCGTTTTCCTGTGCTCGCGCGCTTGCCGCCATTGTGCATAGCAAAGCGAAAATCAGTCGGATAGATTTCTTCATTGATATATTCTTCTTTAATTAAATCATAAACTCATACTTTTACCAC
>CALUOV010000191.1 GCA_944322275.1 uncultured Bacteroides sp.
GTAAAGGTTTTGTGCGACCGTTGTTTGGATGAGATGGATCAACCTGTTCATTCAATGGACAAATTGATAGTAAAATTTGGTGATGAATATTTGGAAGAGGAGGATAATTTGGTTATAATACCAGAGAATGATGGTGTTATAAATGTCTCTTGGTTCATGTATGAATTCATAGCATTGGCCATACCTATAAAGCATGTGCATGCGGAGGGTGAGTGTAATAAAGAAATGATCGAAAAGTTAGGTGATTTATTGTGCTCCTCATCGGATGATGAAGAAGACTATCTGGAGGCCGGGAGTAATAAAGTTGGTAATGATGGAGAAGCACTGATTGATCCACGTTGGAATGAATTAAAAAGATTATTAGATAACAATTAAAGTTTTAAGAAAATGGCACATCCTAAAAGAAGACAGTCAAAAACAAGAACTGCAAAAAGAAGAACTCATGATAAGGCAGTAGTTCCCACCTTGGCTATTTGTCCGAATTGTGGTGAATGGCATGTATATCATACAGTATGTAGTGCATGCGGTTATTATAGAGGCAAACTTGCGGTAGAAAAAGAAGCTGCTGTATAATTCAGTAGTTTTTAGAATTTGATACTTAAATAAGGAATGTCTAAAAAGTCTTCTTTCTGATAGAGAGTAGTTCTTTTTAGACTATACTTATTGGAGTAAGTTGGTAATTAAGTAGATATTGATGGAAAAAATAAATGCAGTAATTACAGGAGTCGGAGGCTATGTCCCTGATTATGTCTTGACGAATGACGAGATCTCCAGAATGGTGGATACCAACGACGAATGGATTATGACGCGAATCGGGGTGAAGGAAAGGCGTATCCTGAATGAGGAAGGATTGGGTAGTTCGTATATGGCGCGTAAGGCTGCCAAACAGTTAATGCAACGTACGGGGAGCAATCCTGATGATATTGATTTGGTGATTGTTGCCACGACTACTCCCGATTATCATTTCCCTTCCACAGCATCCATTCTCTGTGATAAACTTCGCTTGAAGAATGCTTTTGCATTCGATTTGCAGGCGGCTTGTAGTGGTTTCCTTTATGCGTTGGAGACGGCTGCGAATTTTGTCCGTTCGGGAAGATATAAAAAAGTGATTATCGTTGGAGCAGATAAAATGTCTTCAATGGTAGATTACACCGATCGTTCTACATGTCCGATATTTGG
The DNA here is from genome assembly GCA_944322275.1 of uncultured Bacteroides sp. Taxonomy (GTDB): domain Bacteria; phylum Bacteroidota; class Bacteroidia; order Bacteroidales; family Bacteroidaceae; genus Bacteroides. The sequence continues at coordinate 1,180 of CALUOV010000191.1, forward strand.
TGACGGTGCGGCAGCTTTTATGATAGAGCCTACTACAGAGGATTATGGTATTATGGATGCAATTCTGCGTACAGACGGTAAAGGCTTGCCTTTCCTGCATATGAAGGCTGGAGGTTCGGTTTGTCCTCCTTCTTATTTCACGGTAGACAATCATATGCATTACATTTACCAGGAAGGACGTACGGTATTTAAGTATGCTGTGTCCAATATGTCGGATGTAAGTGCAGAGATTGCCAAACGCAATGGATTGGATAAAGATAGCATTGATTGGGTTATTCCTCACCAAGCCAACCTGCGCATTATTGATGCTGTAGCTCATCGTTTGGAAGTTCCTCATGAGAAAGTGATGATTAACATCGACCGTTATGGGAATACCAGTGCGGGAACGTTGCCGCTTTGTATTTGGGATTTCGAAGATAAGCTGAAGAAAGGGGACAACTTGATTTTCACGGCATTTGGAGCAGGGTTTACATGGGGTGCAGTGTATGTGAAATGGGGTTATGACGGTAAAAAGGAACAATAAGATTTCCTTGTTGTTTTTCGAATATACTAAAGAAACGCATCCTATTTACTGAATTCGATGCGTTTTTTTTCACCATCTAAAAATAAAAATTATGCATAAGGCCGGTTTTGTTAATATTGTAGGCAATCCGAATGTAGGCAAGTCTACTTTGATGAATGCTTTGGTGGGCGAGCGTATATCTATTGCTACGTTCAAAGCCCAGACTACGCGACACCGCATTATGGGCATCTATAATACGGATGAAATGCAAATCGTATTTTCGGATACTCCGGGTGTTGTGAAGCCAGCCTATAAATTACAAGAATCGATGCTGAATTTTTCCACTTCTGCCTTGACGGATGCTGATGTTTTACTCTACGTGACCGATGTTATCGAGACACCAGACAAACATAACGATTTTGTAGAGAAAGTCGGAAAGATGGACATTCCGGTGCTCCTGCTTATTAATAAGATTGATTTGACTAATCAGGAGAAGCTGATAGTGTTGGTCGAAAGTTGGAAAGATTTGTTGCCAAAAGCTGAAATAATCCCCATTTCCGCTGCTACAAAGTTTAATGTAGACTACGTCATGAAGCGGGTAAAAGATTTGCTTCCTGATTCTCCTCCTTATTTTGACAAAGATCAATGGACGGATAAGCCTGCACGTTTTTTTGTGACAGAGATTATACGGGAGAAAATATTGCTCTATTACGATAAGGAAATTCCTTACTCGGTAGAGGTCGTGGTAGAGCAATTCAAGGAAGATGCGAAGAAGATACATATCAACGCTGTCATCTATGTGGAGAGGGAGTCGCAAAAAGGAATCATCATAGGTAAGCAAGGTCGCGCATTGAAGAAAGTGGCTACAGAGGCAAGGCGTGACCTGGAGAAATTCTTCGGGAAAACTATTTATTTGGAAACGTTTGTAAAGGTTGACAAGGATTGGCGAAACTCTGATAAGGAACTACGCAACTTTGGTTATCAACAGGATTGAGTAGAAAAGTTAGTATAAACGACTGGGATAGTCGCAAAAACAGTAAAAGATTATGGGAAACTTAGTCGCAATTGTAGGACGCCCCAATGTGGGAAAATCTACGTTATTTAACCGCCTGACCAAGACCCGCCAGGCGATTGTAAACGAAGAAGCGGGAACAACGCGTGATCGCCAGTATGGTAAAGCAGAATGGTGTGGGCGTGAATTTTCTGTGGTAGATACAG
>CALUOV010000192.1 GCA_944322275.1 uncultured Bacteroides sp.
TTTCAGGCCACAAAGTAACATACAAATTTCCCAAATCTGGTTGAAGGGGTGTAGAAGAAAGAAAAGTGTTGACAAATAAGGAGGAAAGGTAGGGACATAAAAAATCCCCGCCTATGGCATCAGCTGATGCTGTAGGCGGGGATTCCGATATGATAAATAGAGAAATTACTCTAACGTAAAGTTTTGCTGCCCTATCAATGTGCCTTCTGCAAAGATGTCTACACGATACTCACCTGCATAGAGATATTCTTCTACATTCCAATATACGGTTACTTGCTGTTCTTCACCGGTGTATTCTATGTATTTCTTAATAGAGTATGGCAGCTGACGGTTTTCATACTCAAAAGTATTGGAGTCGTTTTTGGTCAGGATGCTGTTGTCCGGTTTGGTTATGCGCACGTAGAGAGTACGTTCGCCTGTTTCGGCGGTAATGTTCTTCACCAATGTAAAGTCAATCTTGAATTTTACCACACGCTTTACCTTATCAGTCTGCTTTCCCCGTTTGTTTTGAGGCTCTACGTGAATGTTCGTCACGTCCAGTTGGGCAGCCAGGGCCACTTTCTCGTTCAGTGTCTTTTTCTCAGCCGACAGATTACTGATTTGGCGTGAGGCATCGTTATATTTGCGTGTCACGTCCTGAATGACTTCCTGCTGACGGGCGGTCAGACGGTTCAGCGAGTCTATCTGGTTGATGTAGCCTATCATCACCTTGCGCAGCGTAGCCAATTCTTTCTTCAAACGGCGTATTTCCGAAGCATTGGTGCTCTTCACCGTACGCAACTCTTCCAACAGACGCTGGGTCTTCAGCTGCTCTTGCTCCAACAGTACGGCCAGCGAGTCGTTGGTTACGGTCATCTTCAACTCGTCGTATTGTTGGGCAAAACGGGTGTATTCGTTCTCCAGGTCTTCTTTTTCCAATTCAAACTCTTGCACCAGTTCCTTGTTTGTCTGTTTCTCCATCAGCAGGAGGACGGTCACCCCGACAAGCATCAGCAGCAGCACACTTCCTATTACGATGATCTTTTTGTTCATTTCTACGTAGTTTTTGAAGGTTGATTCGTATGTGTTTCTAGCCTGTTATGGCTCAACAGCGTACAAAGATACGACAAATTGCACAACCCCGCGCAGAATCTTACACATATTTTCCCATATTCCCAATGAATTGTTTATCTTTGCCCGCATGTAAACGACTTTTAGCCTATTATTAAAAAACGTAAGCGATATGAAGATTAAGGACAATTACAAAGTGCGCTCCATTGCGGGTGAGAATCTCATTGTGGAGCAAGGAAAGAGCCAGGCCGACATGACGAAGGTTATTTCGCTGAACAGCACCGCCCTGCTATTGTGGAACTCTCTGGCCGGACGTGATTTTACCTTGGCAGATGCGACCGATGTGCTCGTCAGCCACTTCGGGATAGACCGTGCCGTGGCCGAAAAGGACGTGAAACATTGGGCGGAGAAATTGCAGGAGTGCGGCATTATAGACTAAGCTGCCTGCGACGGATTTTCAAACAAGGCCTGCGCAACCGTAGCGTGGGCCTTTTCCATCTCCGTACGTGTAGCTTGAACGAACGTTTCTTCAGCCATAACCAACCTGCCGTACCTGCCATTGCCAATACAGTACATAGAATGAATACATACCCCCGACCGACGGGATGCAAAGGCACCTCGGCCGGCTGAATCACCGTCAGCACAGGCTTCTTCAACGCCATATTCTCCTTGGCTTTGTTCACCTGATCGGCTTTTTGCATATAGGCGGTATAAGCTTGGTTCATGCGAATGTTCAGGTTCACCCGCTCCCGGCGTGCTTCACGGGTGGCCAAGTCCTGATTGCGGTCCATAAATTCCGCATAGGCACGCATGGCCTCCTGATATTCTCCATAGATGCGTTCCTTGTCGGCCTCCTGATTGGCCAGATCCAACCGCAGCTTGGCCGCACGGCTCTCCTCTACTTTATCCAATACACGGCGCACCAGACTGTCCACCGCAATGGCCGCCACACGGGGATCCTGCATGCGGAGTGTAAACGTCACCCCTCGCTTGGCCGACTCAATTTCTATCCCGATACGTTTCCATAACGCTGCTGCCGCCCGCGATTCATCGGGAGTCAAAAAGCTGATGCCCGTGTCTCTTACGTCAAACCGATGGATGTCCGGCTCTTCCTCCTCCTGTGAGTCGTCACCAAAGCCTCCGCTCAGCAATCGTATGGGCAGACGAAGCGTCCACATCACACCGCTCCGCACGTAGCTCCACCACGGATAGCGCAAGTCATCTCGCACGTATTCATAAAGGGTAAGGGTATCACCCGGGGCCGACTGACGGACCACGCGGCTCTGAAGCACGCTCATCAGGAAGGGACGTGAGCGGAAGAGGAGCCTGTAGCTGCCCGGCCGGATGTCATCGCGCGCCCGCTTGGACATGCCGTATGAGCCGGACTCCGAATTGCCCGTATCGTTGATCATCACGTACGTGGATTCGGCCAGCGTCAGCACCCGCGCCTCATACTCGGTAGGCAGACTGACATATATCACCAGCGCCACCGCCCAAGCCGCTGCAAGCGTCCATGCCCAAAGTCGCCGTTCCGTCCATACGTAGTTGCGGCAAAAACGGTAGAACTTGCTGTTCTTCAAGTCTGCGATGAATTTGTTTTGCGTCATTTCTCTTCTCTTTGGCAGCAAAGATAGTGCAAATCGGGCGTAAAACAATCATGCCCGCTCGAATTTGTTTTGTCGAAATGCAGCCCGTCTTTTCCCGATCGGGCGGCATCCATTCAGTTTATTTCGATCAAACTGGATGTAAACT
>CALUOV010000193.1 GCA_944322275.1 uncultured Bacteroides sp.
CGCCTACGTACTTCACGGGCTTAATCCACGACACATCATCGTAAGCGCAAGGCTCGTTCAGGTTCAAGGTGATGCGGGAAGCCAATATGTCTCGCGCGTCATCACTTACAATGACCGTACGCCAAGGCGAAACGCAAGGAGCTTGCAAATATCCCTTGTCGCCCACGGCATCTGGCGTCAGCCACGATTCGAAGACAAAGTTTTTGTCATCCAAATTCAAATGCATGCACGAATAATCCACCAACGCTGCTTCGTGCAAGTTTATATACAGTCCATCAGCCGTTTTCAATTGGAGAGCCGTCTGCACGCCGGTCTCCGAAAAAGGCGTTTGCGAAGAGTTAGGCGTAATGGCTCCCTTCATCAGACCACGGATTTCTGACAACTTGGACTCCGTATAATCATACTCCTGCGTGTCATAATCACCCGGTATCCAGAACGCCGTGTGGTCGCCCGTCATGGCAAACTGAGTATGTTCTTCCTTAATAACAAAGTAATTAAGATTCTTTTGCAAAGGAAATTCGTAACGGAAACCAAGCCCGTCATCGAACAGACGGAAACGTATCACGATGCTACGCTCTTGCGCCTTTTGGTTCAGCGTGATGGCCATTTCATTATAGTGGTTTCGTATTTGCTTTTCTTCGCCCCATACAGGTTCCCAAGTCTCATCGAACGTAGCGGTTTCCACATCGCCTATAGTGAAACCGTTCATCAGTCCCGGATCATCTTTCAATTCAAGTCCCAACTTGGATGGTTTCAATACCGCCTGGCCTTTGTAGAATAATTCGTAGACAGGTTCTCCCTGTGCATTGACCGAAAAATTCAGTTGAAACTTGCCATTGGGCGAAGTCAAGTTTTGTGCTTTCAGCATACTGGCGGCACATAGGAAAAGTGCCATGGTCATTAATCTTACGTAGAATGTTTTCATGTTTCTCAAATGGTAAATTACATGTTATATCAGTACAAAAGTAGGCAAAGTATCTGCCTCTGCGAAACGAAGTCCAACGAAAAGATTGGCAAAGGTTTAGCAAACGTTTGCATCATTCGCATCTTTTGCCTATTTTTGTATATTGCAAACCAACATCAGCATTTTTGTATGAAGAAACTTTATGTATCAGTGCTTACGGGTATCCTTTGGGTCATGACACCCTGTTTTGCACAAAAGATGGACAATTTGGTTCAGATGAAACAAGAGTCTAAGAACGAGTTGTTTCACCGTCTGGACAAAGCTCCACGTACTCCGGCTTTTGAATTGGAAGGCTATTGGGTATGGGGAAGCTCCGTAGTAAAAGGAGAGGACGGAAAATACCACATGTTTGTATCGCGTTTTCCCAAGACGCTTCCTTTTCATCCGGGATGGATGGTCGCTTCGGAAATTGTACATGCTGTTTCCGAAACGCCGGCTGGTCCTTATCAATTTAGCGATGTGGCTCTTCCGGCACGCGGTGCACAATATTGGGATGGACGCTCCACACACAATCCCCGTATTTTTCGGTATAACCATAAGTATTATCTTATATATATGGGTTCCACTCACCCGTTTGTGGACCCTACTTATGACGAACTGACATTGGACAGTAAATGGTGTATCGTGGGACGTTCCAACAAGCGTATAGGTCTGGCCGTTGCGGATTCTCCTTACGGCCCCTGGAAACGTTTGGACGAGCCGATTCTTAAAACCAAGCCCAACACTTTCTATAGCTTCCTGACATCCAATCCTTCCCCGGTGATTCAGGAGGACGGTTCCGTCCTGATGATATTTAAAGGACGTGCACATACGGAGGACGGAAAATACTCCCACATGTCATTAGGCATGGCATATGCTCCTTCCATAGAGGGACCCTATAAGGTTTTGAACGATGACCAACCTATCTTTCACGTGAACGGACAAGGCGAAGCGGAAGACCCCTTTCTGTGGAAAGATCAACGTGGCTATCACGTTATTTTCAAGGATCAAGTGGCTAAGTTTACCAATGAGCGCGGTGGTGGTGTGATGGCCCACTCAGAAGACGGTATTCATTGGACAGTGGACGAAAATCCGAAAGCTTATTCACGTACGGTAGAGTGGGAAGACGGGAAAGTTGAGATGCAAGGTCAGTTGGAACGTCCTTTCCTTCTTATTGAAGATGGAATTATTACGCATGCATTCTTTGCCACGATGGATGGTCCCGGCGGATTTGAGAATGCTAGCAAATCGTGGAATATGGTTATACCATTAAAATAATGTGCTGCTGTTACAGAGAAAATACATATAATAATAAATGATTATCGGCAATAAAGAGCACTTTCGTATAACCGATGAGCGAAAGTTGGCTGATTCAAACGATAGCTATCATGAATGGTTGGACGGAGACTTTTATCTTTAACTTTTTCAATAGAGGTCCGAAATAGTTTAACATAAGATTGTTTGTTTGTTTCAGAATGCTTATATTTGTCCCTATTCATTGTTATATTTTTATTTATTTGCGTTATGAATCACAAATTCGCATTTTTATTGTTTACGATTGCCGCAAGCTTGTTGACTTCGTGCTCGCAGTCGGACAAAGTCGTGGAGTATCCGATGATAGAGTCGGCCAATACAATGACTTTGGATTTTTCTAAAGTAGAACTGACTGATACAGCCACAATCCTTTATACGGACGCTTTCTATCGGCCGCATTATTGGATTAAAATCAGTTCGGAATCTTACCTTGCAGCTGATGGTAAAAAGTATAAACCCAAATCGGTCATTAGTATTTCCCAGTGTTGTATGGCAATGAGAAGTCCTTTAATTTCTCCCAGATGGACAGGAAA
>CALUOV010000194.1 GCA_944322275.1 uncultured Bacteroides sp.
GCCGATGCGGTAGAGTTCTTTGATAGATTTCATAAGTTTATTTCTTATATATATTATTAAATGTATGATTATTCTAAATCCACCACAGTGATGCCCGCCCCTCCAAACTGTACGTGCTCATCGTGAAAACTCTTCACTCCAGGCACCGTCTGCAAGTATTGACGGATGAGGGTGCGCAGGATGCCGTTCCCTGTGCCGTGCAGGATACGTACACGTGACATGCCTACTAGGATGGCATCATCAATGAAGTAGGTGACGGCTTGCAGAGCCTCGTCTCCTCTCATACCTCGGACGTCGATGTCTTGCTTGAAGTTGAGCTTTTTTTCGTACATGCTGTCCTGTGTCTGTGCACTAATGAAGGTGGACTTGGCATCAGATGCCGCTTGTGGTCGGGCTTGGGTCGGTTCTAGACGGTCTAGGCGGACTTTTGTCTTTAAGTTGCCGAAGGCTACGATGGCATCTTTACCACTGACTGCCATCACTTGTCCTACTGATGTCTGCCCTTTGATGCGGACGTAACTTCCTGTTACAATGGAGGCTTGTTTTTCAGCTTCCAGACGGGCCTGACGTGCGGCTTGCTCTTCTGGATTATTCCCTTCTTTATTCTTTTTCTCTTTCTTCCGATTTTGCCTTTCCTTGAGGCGCTCCATCTTTTTTGCAATTTTTTCTTCAAAATCTTCCTTCTGCTGCTCATCCATGGATTGGCGGAAGTCATTTAACTCTTTGCGGGCTAGCCGGGTTTTCTCTTTCTCGGCTTGTGCTTCCTTGATGGTTCGTATGGTGTTTTCAATGCGGGTGTTGGCTTCCTGTAGCGTGTATTTGGCTTCTTCGCGAGCTTGGCTCAAGATTTCTTTCCGCTCTTTTTTCAAGGCATCCATTTCGGTTTGATAACGGGTTATGAGGTCTTCCAGTTGCTTTTCGCGTTGCCGGATATTTTGCCTTTTGTTTTCCCAATATCTCTTGTCTCGTACGATGTCCTGCAGGTATTTGTCGCTTTGTATGTATTCGCTGCCCACTATCTGCGAGGCATCGGCTATGACGTCTTCTGGCAAACCTATTTTGCGGGCTATTTCTACGGCAAACGAGCTTCCCGGCTGACCTATCTGTAGCTGGAAGAGGGCCTGCATCAAGTGGCGGTCATAAAGCATGGCTCCGTTCACCACTCCCTCATGATTGTCGGCAAAGTGCTTTAAATTCTGATAGTGGGTGGTAATGACTCCGAAGGTGCCTTTCTCATTCAAGCGTTTCAATACAGCTTCAGCAATGGCACCTCCAATTTGAGGCTCGGTGCCTCCGCCAAACTCGTCTATCAGGATGAGGCTGCGGTCGTTGCATTGTTTCAGCATCACCTTCATGTTGGTTAAGTGGGACGAATAGGTGCTCAGGTCGTCTTCGATGGACTGTTCATCGCCAATGTCGATGAACAGATGGCTGAAGATTCCTGCATGGCTGCCTTCGTGCATAGGCACTAGCAGTCCGCATTGCAGCATGTATTGCAGCAAACCTACAGTCTTGAGGCAGACGGACTTGCCGCCTGCATTGGGGCCGGAGATGATGAGGATGCGCTGATGATTGTTTAGTTCAATGTCCAAGGGAACCACCTTCTTGTCATGTTTGGCGAGCGAGAGTTGCAGCAATGGGTGTATCGCCATGGCCCAGTCTATCACTTGCTTGTTTTCCAATGTCGGTTTGAGGGCGTCAGTCTGTTCGGCCAGCATGGCTTTGGCGCGGATAAAATCAATCTCTGCCAGGAATTCGTAAGACAGCAGTATGTCGGGCACAGAGGGGCGCAACTGGTTGGAAAAATCCATGAGTATGCGCGCTATTTCCCTAAGTTCGTCACTTTCCAACTCGCGGATGCGGTTATTGGCTTCCACCACCTCGGCCGGTTCAATGAATACGGTCTTCCCACTGGTCGATTCATCGTGGACAATGCCTTTTATCTTACGTTTCAGGGCAGGGGCTACCGGAATGACCAGACGTCCGTCACGCATGGCCGGGGTGACGTCTTTCTCTACGACACCTTCGCTTTGCGCGTTGCGCAGTATGTTGTTCAGCGAACGCGAAATGCTGCTCATCGTACTGGCGAGTTCGCGCCGGATACGCGCCAATTCAGGAGAAGCATTATCCTTTATTTTTCCGTAGGGTGAAAGAATGGCGTTTATTTTGGAAATCACCTGAGGGAATACGGTGATGTCGCTCGCCAGTCTGTCCAGTCTGGGGTAAAGCGTATGCGATGTCTTGTCCTCGTTTTCTTCTTCACTACACGAGGACAAGAAGCGCACAATGTCTCGTATAGTCTCCAGGGAGCGTTTCAGGTCGAACAATTCCTGCTCGTCCAAGTATAATCCTTCTATCTTGATGCGTTTGAGCGAAGGGCGTACGTCGAAAAAATATTGAGCGGGGAAGTTGTCTTCCTCCTGAAGTATCTTCACGAATTCAACGACCTGCTCGAGCCGTTCTTCTACCTCATTATATCGGTCGGAGAACGTCATGTCGTTGACTCTTTCTTCACCCAGTGTGCTCAGGCATTTTTCCTTGAGTAACTGGCGTATTTGGTCGAAACCAATCTTTTGTTCAAAATTCTGTGGGTATATCATGGCGCAAAAATACGATTTTTTTGCGAAAAAACAGCCGAAAAGTTTGCAGATTTAAAAAT
>CALUOV010000195.1 GCA_944322275.1 uncultured Bacteroides sp.
GAATTTTTTAGCTTACTCGTCCGCTCCATATTTGTGGACAACATGATATTCGCCTTCTTCCTCGGCATGTGTTCCTATTTGGCTGTGTCAAAGACGGTGAAGACTTCTGTGGGCTTGGGTATCGCTGTTACTTTTGTGTTGGTGGTGACCCTTCCTGTTAACTACTTGTTACAGACTAAGGTGTTGGGACCCAATGCCATCATTGAGGGCGTTGACCTCAGCTTCTTGAGTTTTATTCTGTTTATTGCCGTAATTGCCGGTATCACTCAGTTGGTGGAAATGATTGTAGAGCGTTTCACTCCTACGCTTTACGCTCAGCTCGGTATTTTCCTTCCGTTGATTGCCGTGAACTGTGCCATTATGGGTGCTTCGCTCTTCATGCAGCAACGTATCAATCTGGGTGCTAGTGACCCGAAATACATTGGTAGCATTTCCGATGCAATTTCCTATGCCCTTGGTTCAGGACTTGGTTGGGCATTAGCTATCATTGGGTTAGCTGCTGTGCGCGAAAAGATGGCTTACTCTGACGTGCCCGCTCCTTTGAAAGGCTTGGGTATCACCTTTATCACCGTGGGTCTCATGGCTATGGCGTTTATGTGTTTCTCTGGTTTGAACATTTAATTAAAGAAAGGAGCGTAACAAATGGATATGAATTTGATATTGGCAAGCGTCGGGGTGTTCCTCGTGGTAATCCTGCTGCTTGTGGTAATCCTGTTGGTAGCCAAGAACTATTTGGTACCATCGGGTAATGTGAAAATGACTATCAATGGTGAGCGTGAATTGGAAGTAGCCTCCGGAGGTACGTTGCTCAATACATTGGCTGTCAATGGCGTGTATCTTTCTTCCGCATGCGGTGGTAAAGGTTCGTGTGGGCAATGTAAGTGTCAGGTTCTTGAAGGTGGCGGAGAAATCCTTCCTTCTGAAATGCCTCACTTTAGCCGTAAGCAACAAAAGAATCATTGGCGCTTGGGATGCCAGGTGAAGGTGAAGGGTGACATGAGTATCAAGGTGGCCGAGAGTGTGCTTGGCGTGAAGGAATACGAGTGTACCGTTATCTCCAACAAGAATGTAGCTACGTTCATTAAGGAGTTTAAGGTGCAACTTCCTGCAGGTGCTCACATGGATTTCATTCCTGGTTCATATGCACAGATTAAGATACCTACTTTCACAATGGATTATGACAAGGACATTGATAAGAGCCTGATAGGGGATGAATATTTACCCGCATGGCAAAAGTTCAATATGTTCTCGCTGAAGTGTGTCAATCCAGAACCTACTGTTCGTGCTTACTCCATGGCCAACTATCCGGCCGAGGGCGATGTGTTTATGTTGACCGTACGTATCGCTACGCCTCCGTTCAAGCCCGATCGTAGTGGATTTATGGATGTTAATCCGGGTATTGCTTCTTCTTACATCTTCACTCTGAAACCAGGCGATAAGGTGTTGATGAGCGGTCCTTATGGAGACTTCCATCCGCACTTTGACTCCAAGAAGGAAATGATTTGGGTAGGTGGTGGTGCCGGTATGGCTCCGTTGCGCGCACAAATTATGCACATGACGAAGACGCTGAACACGCGCGACCGTGAGATGCATTATTTCTACGGTGCTCGTGCATTGAATGAGGTGTTCTATCTGGATGATTTCCACAATTTGGAAAAAGAGTTCTCGAACTTCCACTTTCATTTGGCTTTGGATCGTCCTGATCCCGCAGCCGATAAGGCAGGTGTGAAATATACTCCGGGCTTTGTTCACCAAGTAATGTACGAAACCTACTTGAAGAACCACGAAGCACCTGAAGATATCGAATATTATATGTGCGGTCCCGGCCCGATGTCGAAAGCTGTAGTAAACATGCTCGATAGTTTGGGTGTAGAATCAGAAAGCATCATGTACGATAACTTTGGGGGATAAAAATTCCGTTTTTTATAACTTACTGCGTAACAAGGAGAGTTGGCCTAAATGGCTGATTCTCCTTTGTTCATATGTATGGACTTTTGTAAGATAGCATGTGTTTCATCATTCGGATAGAGGTTGAAATACCGTTCCATACGTTTACACGAGAAAACTTTCTCAAAAAATGCTTTGTAATATTCCATTGCTTTACTACTTTTGCATCGCAGTCTCGGGCGTTCCTCTCCCAGCTTTTAGTTACTGGTGATGAATCCGTTTTTTTTTATGTCTTGTCCGCAAAGGTAACATAAATCCCCATCCCATTCCGAATATATACGTAAAAAATCCCGCAACGCGGGGACACATCGTTGCGGGATTTTTCGTTTTAGGGAAGAAGTCAAACCAATGGATTATCCGTCTCGCTTTCATTCTCGTCATCATCTTCCTCCGGCACCTGCGTTTCGTCGCTGTCCTTGCCCAGCCATTCCATAAAGGTGATGCCTTCGTCGGCAATGAGGGCGCGGGTGTAGCCGCCGCTCATGTTGCGGGTACGGTCGGGAGTGAACTGCACACGCAGGCCGGTAATCTGGTCACTGCTCACTTCCTCTTTCGTGGCAACGCCGTTGCCTGCCGAAACGGTGGTGTAGCGGAACCAGCC
>CALUOV010000196.1 GCA_944322275.1 uncultured Bacteroides sp.
GGGCGACTATTCCTCCCCCGCGTCAAAGCAAGCGCTCAAAACGGTTAGCGGCGCCGCCCTTTCGTTCAGGCTGCTCGGCGCATACTGATAACTGCATTGATCGCGGCATATATGCCGCTCTTTTATGTGTTTACGTCATAAATAACAGCAGTACAAAACACAGCGCTCCCTGAAAAAATTTTATCGTAATAAAGGAGCACGGGCGTATCCCCGCCCTTGAAAGGTAGCTCAGTTGCTGGCATAATACGCATGCCCCGCCAAACGTAAGGGTGAATCCTGCAAGCGCGGGGGCAAGCGGGCTTTCTGCGGCGGACAGTTTTGCACATCCGCCCGTCATCTCTATCAGCCCGCAGGCAAGCGCTTTGGCGGTGCCTTCGTCAAATATCAGCGCAAACAGCTTTTCGGCGGGATACAGTATATAAAAGTCGGCGGCGATGTGCGCAAGCGTATAAAAAAACGCTATGAACGCCCCCGCGGACAGCGACGATTTTACGGCGCCCCAAAAGCATGATTCAAGCATATTGCCGCCCGTATTTTGCTTTATTGTTTGGCGGGCGGGGCGGCATCTCTTTCCCGCAAGGGAGAGCGCGACGCCGCTTAATACAACGGCGGCAAGGTGCGCGGCAAATATTTTTGCGCCCAAAGCGGCGCTTCCGAACATCCCCGCGCCCACCGTCGCTATCGTGAACACAGGGCCGCACGCCGTGCAAATGCAGGCAAGTTTTTTTGCCCCGCATGTGTCCGTTGCTCCCTGCCCGTACAGTTCGGCTATCGTTCTCGCCCCCGCGGGGTAGCCGGACGTCGCGCCCAATATAAGGCATATCGCGGCGCACGGCGGCAGTTTTATGGCGCCGCATGCTCTTTCAAGCGGACGCGAAAGCCCGTCCGCCGCTCCTGTCGCCACCAGCACGGAACACACTATCATAAACGGGAACAGCGAAGGGAGCACGCATTGCGCCCACAGCGCTATCCCCTCGGCGCACGCCGCCGTATACCTTTCCGGGCGGTACAAAAGCGCCGCCGTTATAAAAAGGCACGGCACCGCAAGCATATACGGGAATATTCTTTTTATTGTTGCGCCGGTGCGGCCGGTGCCTTTGCAAATTGCGTTCATAGATAAAAAATATTTACATAGCGGAGAAATTATGAGTAAAAAATTGGGACTTGCGCTCGGCGGAGGCGGGGCGCGCGGCGTCGTGCACGTCGGTTTTTTAAAGGCATTGGAGGAGGAGGGGATAATTCCTGCCTGCGTTTCGGGCACGTCGATGGGCGCCATAGTCGGCGGCTGCTATTGCAGCGGGATGTCGGTGGACGTCATCCGCGACACGCTCTTAAAACTTAAAACGTCTGATATTATAGATGTCGGCGTGCCGTTCACAAGGCTCAGCATACTGCGCAGCAATAAGCTGCAAAAGCTGCTCATAAAGCACATAGGCGATGTCCGGTTTGAAGATCTTAACATACCTTTTTCGTGCACGGCGGTAGACTTGCTCTCCGAACAGCTCTATGTGTTCAAAAATGGTTCGGTCGCCAAGGGCGTGCAGGCGAGTTCGGCGATACCCGCCGTGTTCAAGCCCATAGAGCATGAAGGCATGCTGCTCGTGGACGGCGGCGTGCTGTGCCGCGTCCCCGTAAGGCAGGTGAAGGAGCTCGGCGCCGACGTGGTGGTGGCGATAGACGCCATAAAAAACACAGGCGAACCCGTGGAAAAGATAACCAGCATCCCGTCCATGCTGATGCGCGTGTTCGACACGATAGACAATAAAAACGTAAATGCCGACAGAAGCGCCCCCGACTATCCCTGCGACCTTTTGCTTGAACCGGAGCTCAAGGGGATTAGCCAGTTCGCAGTCAAAAACCTTGACAAGATCTATGAAGAGGGGTATGCGCTCGGCAAGGACAATATGCAAAAGATAAAAGAACTCATCGCCGACTGATGCGCAGCTTATTAACTAAGTTAAAATAAAGCGGCATGCGCTTTTGTGTAATTTTTTTACGGTAGAAATATCGGCAAATAATGTTAAACGGAACAAGCGCAAATTTAGTTTGCGCGTTAAGTTCCGTTACGACAAGGAAAACTCCTCACGGCAAATATTTTGCTTTTGGCAAAAGATTTGCGTGAATATATTTTTTATGGATCTTTTTGATTTTAACGGCAATGAAGAGGGCGCCAAACCGCTCGCGGAGCGCATGCGCGCCAACAATTTAAACGAATTTATCGGTCAGCAGCACATTGTGGCGGAAGGCAGCCTGCTGCGCCGCGCCATCTCTTTAGACAGGCTGGGCAGCTGCATCTTTTGGGGCCCTCCCGGAACGGGTAAAACGACGCTTGCAAACATAATCGCGTCCACCACGCACGGGGAATTTATAAAACTCAACGCCGTCCAGGCGGGTGTGGCAGACGTCAAAAGGGCGGTCGAACAGGCGCGCGACAATTTAAAGATGTATGGCCGCCGTACATACCTGATGCTGGACGAGTGCCACCGCTTCAACAAGACGCAGTCCGACAGCCTCCTGCCGGCGATAGAGCAGGGCACCGTCATCTTCATAGGTTCCACAACGGAAAATCC
>CALUOV010000197.1 GCA_944322275.1 uncultured Bacteroides sp.
TGACGTGCCCCGCGGCCTGGAGCTCGTAGTCCTCCATCGTGCCGCCTTCCGTGGCCATTCTTGTCATAGTTTTTCCCTTAATGGGCTCACTCGATTTGAACACTGCGTACCACTTGCCCGGTTCGGACTTTTTCTGTGGATTACGCTTCTTCTGCAAAGTGTAGTTCACTGGCATAATCTGTTGGTTTTTAGTTGGTTAATAAACTGTTTCGCGGCACCCGCTCCCGACCGTCCTCCCCTGTGCGCCGAAGCCTCCGACCCTTGTACGCAGAAAGGTCATACCCTTGTGCGCAGAAAGGTCGGACCCTTGTGCGCACAAAGGTCGCCCCCTTGTACGCACAAGGGTCAGGGGGCTCTGCGGGGAAGGGTCGAGGGGTTGCCATATTGTTCGCTTTTTTCTTCGTCTGATTATTCCGTCGCTTTCTCGGTGATGAGGGGGCGGCTGTCCGCATCATCGCCCGTGTTCACTACCCAGCGGTAGTCGGTGTAGCCTGCTTCCGCGAGGGCGGCGTTCATGGCTTCGGCGGCGGCGGCCCATGTCACATCGCCGGTCACTTCGGTTACATTCTCAGCGGTGCCATCACCGACACCTATGCCTTGTCCCGCTCCGCCGCTCCAGTAGCAATCGGACACAGTTCCACTACTATTATTACTCGCAACAATGCTTCCTCCTATATCGTAATCTGTAAAAGTACCATGCGCATAGTAGCACCCAATGATATCACTGCTATTAGATCCTGCAATGCCGCCGATAGGAGTATTTCCGTACCCTAACATATCGGCCGTAGAGGAGCAACAGACAATTCTACCACCATTGCTGTTTTGCTCTGCTATGCTGCCTAAGGAGCCAACACTCGGACTACACGTGAAGCTTCCCCCGATCACGTGACAGTTGGCTATGACGCCATTCAAATTAGTAGTTATTATGCTAGCACCTTGGAGATTCGGATTGAGCAAGGTGAGGTTCTGAATGGTACCCGAATTCACTACAATGAGTTCATTACCTCCCGACAACAGGTTGCTGATGGTATGGTCCCGGCCATCGAAGGTGCCATAGAACCAACCTCCCCGCGGCAACTCCTGCCCTTGCAGGTCGATGTCGGCTGTGAGGGTGCAGTTGAGGGAGGTGTTGTCTTGCACGGCTTCTGCCCATGCCATCAGGCCTTGGGCGTCGTGGACGTAATAGGTCTGTCCGTCCTCGGAGAGGGTGTAGCCTCCCTGGTCTTTGCCCATGGAGCCGTCGTCGAGGTCTACATCGCTGCCCCACTCGCCTACGGCGATTTCATCGGCCACGCTCATGGTGAAGTCGATGCCGTCCACCTCCAGCGTGAGGTTGTACTGCGTGTTGCCCACAAACTGCTGCGAGCTGCCGGTGTAGATGTAGTCGGTGCCATCGATGTTGGCGGTGACGGTGAACGTGGCGGTCTGCGGCAGCAGGATGCACTCGTAGGTGGCCGTGGCCTGTGTGGCGGGGGCGGTGCCTGCGGTGTAGCCGGTGGGGCAGGCGGCGATGGGGGCGGCTTCGCCCGTCAGGGTCAGCGGGGTGGAGGCTTCGGGCGTCAGGGTGGCCGTGGCCTGCGTGCCGCCTACGGTGAGGTCGGTGATGGGGTTATCGGCATCGGCCGTGCTCATCCTGACGGTGATGTTCAGCTTGGCGAAGAGGTGGCTGAGGGTGACGGGGATGGCGTTGTCCGCGGTCAGGTCTGTAGCGGGGTCGATGACGGTGGGCGGCATGTAGAGCACGTCGGCTGTCATGATGCCGGCCTCGGTGCCTTGGGCGGTGAGGTCGATGTCCTTGCCCGTGGTGTAGTCGGTCTGGGTCCACGACTCGCCGTTCTGGCAGAGGGCGGATACGCTGATGGGTGTGGTGCCGTCCTGCCAGGTCAGTTCGGGGCTGTAGGTCCAGGTGTCACCGCTTCGGGTCACGGTGCTGAATGCGTCGTAGCTGGTGGTGGCGCCGGCGCTTCCGTTGGTGACGCGCAGGTAGAAGGTCGTCAGGTTGTCGTTGTCCATGCCGGCGCGTGTCTGCGGCAGTACTTCGGTGCTGACGCGCATGGGCTGCCCGGTGAGGTCGGCTCCGGTGCCCGGTTCGTTGTCGTTGGTGCAGCCTGCCGCTATGAGGGCGAGGGCTGCTAATGAAAGGGTTCTCAGTTTCATGTCATTTACTATTTAACTGTTTATTGTCTGCTGTCTGTCATTTACTAAGCACGCCGTCGCCCAAGTCCTCCTCCAGCCAGCCTTCTACGCTGGCAGAGTAGCCGCGTTCGCACACGACGAGGAGCACGTCCACCCGGGGCGGCGTGTATGAAGGGGAAACAGGATGTGGGGTTGAAGTCGCATCGCCCGGCGCAAGGTCTGCGGGGGCTTGGGCGGGGAATCCTCCCAGGGTGTTAACAGAAGTTAACAGGGGGGGGGTAAAATGAGGGATTCATTTTGTTACTTAACATGATATATTCTATATGAGTTTGTCGGCAAATATAGGTATTTTAGTAGAAACTACCATCAATAATCCCTCACAAAAATTACGGTCTGTGATAAAAAAGTGTGCCGGTGCCTAAAAAAAGAAAGCCTCCTACCTTCACAGGCAAGAGACTTAAAAAACCACAAATACAAATACAACTAAACAAAGTTTCTTTTATATCATATAATACCTTGTCCCATCATGGCGTGCGCCACCTTCATAAATCCGGCGATGTTGGCGCCCTTTACGTAGTTGATGTAGCCATCGGGCTCTGTACCATATTTCACACATTGTGCATGGATGGCATGCATAATGCCGTGCAGCTTCTCGTCCACTTCGGCTGCGCTCCAGCTGAGGTGCATGGCGTTCTGCGACATCTCCAGTCCGCTGGTAGCCACTCCTCCTGCGTTGACAGCCTTTCCGGGAGCGTACATCATCTTATGCTCGATGAAGAGGTCGATGGCTTCGGGGGTACATCCCATGTTCGATATTTCGCCTACGCACAAGACGTTGTTCGCTATCAGCTGGCGTGCGTCGTCGCCGTTCAGTTCATTCTGCGTAGCGCAAGGCAAAGCGATGTCTACCTTCACTTCCCACGGACGCTTGCCGGGCACGAACTTGGCCCCGGGGAATTGCTCTACATACGGTTCGACAATGTCGTTGCCCGACGCGCGAAGCTCCAGCATGTAGTCTATCTTCTCCCCACTGATGCCATCGGGGTCATAGACATATCCGTCCGGTCCGGAGATGGTCACCACCTTAGCGCCCAGCTGGGTAGCTTTCGTTGCGGCTCCCCAGGCCACATTGCCAAAGCCGGAAATGGCGACCGTCTTCCCCTTGATGTCGATGCCTTTGGTCTGCAGCATCTGGTTGACGAAATACAATCCGCCGAAGCCCGTAGCCTCCGGACGCACCAGTGAGCCGCCAAACTCCAGCCCCTTGCCGGTAAAGGTTCCCGTAAACTCACGGGTCAGTTTCTTATACATACCGAACATATAGCCTACTTCACGTCCGCCTACACCGATGTCGCCTGCGGGCACATCCATATCCGGTCCCAGATGACGCCACAACTCCAGGATAAAGGCCTGACAGAAACGCATGATTTCCGCATCGCTCTTTCCGCGCGGCGAGAAGTCCGAACCGCCTTTTCCACCACCCATGGGCAACGTTGTCAACGCATTCTTGAAGGTTTGCTCAAAGCCCAGGAACTTCAAGATGGACAGGTTGACGGAAGCATGGAAACGAATACCTCCCTTGTACGGGCCAATGGCATTATTGAATTGTACACGGTATCCCAGATTGGTCTGCACCTCACCTTTATCGTCCACCCAAGTGACACGGAACGTAAAAATGCGGTCGGGCTCTACCAGACGCTCGATAATCTTGGCTTTCTCAAACTCCGGATGCTGGTTGTAGACATCTTCTATGGAAAGAAGCACTTCACGAACGGCCTGCAAATACTCAGACTCGCCGGGATGTTTCGCCTCCAAAGAGGCCATGATACGCTCGATATTCATACTATTACATTTTTAAAAAGGTTATTCAAGCAAAATGTCACCTAATTGTGATGCAAATATAGTGATTCTTTTTATATATCCTATGTTTTACGGAGAAAATTTTGCGCTATAATAATAAAATGTCATCAAGCATGATTCCCGGCACGGCAGGAAGCCCCTCAACGCGCGTCCTCTATATATCACAAAATAATGTGAAAAGATTTCCCCATCTTAAGAAGAAGAAGTAATTTTGAGCACAAAACGCATCATCATAAAATGACAACCATGAGACGACTCTTATCCATCCTGCTGACTTGGCTCACCGCAACGACTCTATACGCCCAACACGAGGCCACGCCCGACACCCTGAGCCATGACGTAGAAGACATACTGCCCACCGGAGAAAGATTTTTCTCTGACGAGACTCAAAATATCGACGGCTTCCTGATAGACATGAACAGCCTGATAGGGACACCCGCCCCCGACCTGGAAAACTATAAACTGGTCATCCCCGACGCGAGCAAAGATTATAGCCGCATTTTCCGGTTAAACCCGGACATCATCTATACATCGGGGCTGAGCGACATGTTCTCACTCCCCGGCTCGTCCTATTATAGCCGCAATCCTTTCGGATGGACGGGATTCGGCTTCGGCAATACGACGGACAACCTCCAGATGGGAAGCTTCAGGCTGAAAAACGGATGGAGGGTCAACACCTACGGAGAGTATGACAAGGACGGCTATCGGGTGCCTAACCCATCGGCCCTGCCCTGGCAAAAGAATAACTTCAAAGGGGCTTTCGAGCTGAAGTCGCAGGACGGCAAGTTCGGCATCCGCATCGAGGTGCAACGGGGAAGGGAGAATCCTTTCTGACAATGCCTCGCGGAGGGCATGCCTTTCCTTCGCCCTGACGATAGCTGTGCGAAACTTTGACCCGGACGTAAGTCGGCCTCGGACAGAAGAAGCATTTGGCGGAGTTATTTATTTGCACTATCTTTGTCCCACCAAACAATAAATGAATCCTCGTGAAGAAAAGACCCATATACCCACACATCGCCCTACGCTTCCGACGCTGGAGCCGCAAGCGCTATGCCGCCTTTGCCAGCATGGGACGTGAAGTGACCATCGGACACCTCTCGAAAAGTGTGGCGGACAAGTCTCTTCGCAAGCAAAGCAATACGACGGATTCATCCAATACATATCCTTACATGACTGTCGAATCATTGAAACAACAGGTGCTGGCAGGCCAAGACCTGTCACCCGAAGAAGCGGCATGGCTGGCCCGTCACGCCGAGCCTGAAGCGCTCTACCATGCCGCACACGAGATTACCCAAGCGTGCGCTCCGCACGAGTTTGACATGTGTTCCATCATCAACGCCAAGTCGGGCCGATGTCCCGAAGACTGTAAATGGTGCGCACAATCCTCCCACTACCACACACAGGCCGACATCTACGACCTGCTTCCCGCTGAAGAATGCCTCCGGCACGCCCGGGCCAACGAAGAACAGGACGTGCGGCGCTTCTCACTCGTCACCAGCGGACGAAAGCCCTCGAAACAACAAGTCACCCAACTATGCGACACCGTGCGCCACCTGCGCCGGCACTCGTCCATCCAGCTATGCGCCTCCTTAGGGTTAGTAGATGAAGACGACCTCCGCGCTCTGCATGAGGCAGGCGTGACACGCTATCATTGCAACCTGGAGACCGCTCCCAGCCACTTCCCCACCCTCTGCACCACACACACACAAGCCGAGAAGATACGCACTCTGGAAGCTGCGCGCCGCGTGGGCATGGACGTGTGCAGCGGAGGCATCATCGGCATGGGTGAAACCGTGGAGCAACGCATCGAGCTGGCCTTCACCTTGCGGAGCCTGGATGTGAAGTCCGTCCCACTCAACATCCTTTGCCCCATCCCCGGCACGCCCCTGGAACATCAGGCGCCCCTCACCGAGGAAGAGATACTCACCACCATCGCCCTCTTCCGCTTCATCCTTCCCAAGGCCTACCTGCGCTTTGCCGGAGGCCGTTCGCGTTTGAGCCGGGAAGCTCAAAGCCGTGCCTTATATATAGGTATAAACTCCGCCATCGTGGGCGACCTGCTCACGACCCTCGGCTCACAGGTGGAGGAGGACAAGCGGCTGGTGCGTGAAGCCGGATACCGCCTTTGCGACTCGTCCTTCGACCGCCTGCACCTGTGGCATCCCTACACCTCGACCAACGACCCTTTGCCCGTCTACAAAGTGAAGCGGGCCGAAGGAGCTACCATCACACTGGAGTCGGGCGAGACCTTGGTGGAAGGCATGTCCTCGTGGTGGTGTCAGGTGCACGGGTATAACAACCCCGTACTGAACCGTGCCGTGGAGGAGCAGCTCCACAGCATGGCGCACGTCATGTTCGGCGGACTGACGCACGACCCCGCCATCGAGCTCGCCCGTCTGCTCCTGCCCCTCGTGCCTCCCTCGATGCAGAAGATATTCTATGCCGACAGCGGCTCGGTGGCCGTGGAGGTGGCCATGAAGATGGCCGTTCAATACTGGTACGGACGGGGCAAGTCGAGCAAGACCAACTTTGTCACCATCCGCTCGGGTTATCACGGCGACACGTGGAACGCCATGTCCGTATGCGACCCCGTCACGGGCATGCATTCACTCTTCGGCTCCGCCCTGCCCGTGCGCTACTTCGTCCCCCAGCCCCGCTCGCGCTTCGATGGTGAATGGGATCCCTCGGACATCATTCCCCTACGGGAAACCATCGAACGACACAGGGACGAGCTGGCCGCCCTCATCCTCGAGCCTATCGTACAAGGTGCAGGAGGCATGTGGTTCTACCATCCTCAATACCTCGTGGAGGCCGCACGTCTGTGCCACGAGCACGGACTGTTGCTCATCTTTGACGAGATAGCTACAGGTTTCGGCCGTACAGGACGCCTCTTCGCCTGGGAGCACGCGGGCGTGGAGCCGGACATCATGTGCATCGGCAAGGCGCTGACGGGCGGATACATGACACTCTCAGCCGTACTGGCCACCAACGAAGTGGCGGATACCATCTCCGGGCACGCGCCCGGATGCTTCATGCACGGTCCCACGTTCATGGGCAACCCCTTGGCCTGTGCCTGCGCCTGCGCCTCCATCCGCTTGCTCACCTCACCGGAATACGACTGGCAGGGACGAGTGCGCCGCATTGAGTCTCAGCTGCGTGAGGAACTGGCCCCTGCACGTATATTGTCCCAAGTAGCGGACGTACGTGTGCTGGGCGCCATCGGCGTCATCGAGACGTGCCGCCCCATCGACATGGCCTGGATGCAGCGCCGCTTCGTGGAGGAAGGCATCTGGGTACGTCCTTTCGGACGGCTGGCCTACGTGATGCCCCCGTTCATCATTGAGCCGGAGCAACTCAGCCGATTGACCCGAGAGCTGGTGAAGATTGTGGGCGAAATGCCTGCCTCGTAGGCACATTTAGGCCGAAAAGTCCGGCAGCCCCGCGTCACGGGCTTTGACATACTCACGTCAAAACGGCCGGCCCTATAAACAAGGAATGAATTGAAAGAACAAAGAATGAAGAAATGAAGAATGAAGAAAACAACTACGGATACATGCACCGCGAGCTGGAGCGGCTGGAGGCGGAAGGCAATCTGCGCCGGCTGCCCCGACTGACGCACGAGGGACGCTACGTCACGGCGGACGGAAGGCGGATGCTCAACCTCTCGTCCAACGACTACTTAGGCCTGGCGGCCGATACGGATTTGCGAAGCGAATTCCTCGACACGCTCACGCCAGAGATGTTCGTCCCCTCCTCTTCCTCCTCGCGCCTATTGACGGGCAACTTCCCCGTCTACGAGGAACTGGAAGCGGAATTGGCACGCCTCTACGGCAAAGAAGCCGCCTTGGTGTTCAACTGCGGCTACCACGCCAACACAGGCATCCTGCCCGCCGTGGCGGACGCTGACACGCTGATACTGGCCGACAAACTGATACACGCCAGCCTTATCGACGGACTGAAGCTGGGCACGGCACGCTACCTGCGCTACCGGCACAACGACCTGAAACATCTGGAGCGGATGCTGCACGAATATGCCCCCACACGCAAACGCACCATCATTGTCACCGAAAGCATCTTCAGCATGGACGGGGACGAAGCGCCTCTCAGACAACTGGCGGCGCTGAAGCAACGCTATCCCGGCACACTACTCTACGTGGACGAGGCGCACGCTTTCGGGGTACGCGGACAACACGGCTTGGGCTGCGCCGAAGAGCAGGGAGTGACGAAAGACATTGATTTCCTGATGGGCACCTTCGGCAAGGCACTGGGCTCGGAAGGCGCGTTCGTGGTGTGCAGCCGCACAGCGCGCGAATATCTCGTAAATCGCATGCGCCCATTTATCTTCACCACCGCCCTGCCTCCGGTCAGTGTGACATGGACCCTCTTCGTCCTCCGCCGCCTGACCCGAATGGAAAAGCGCCGCAAACGTCTCGTCGCCCTGTCGACCCGTGTGCACCAAGCGCTGCACACGGCCGGTATGCCCGACCTCTCATCCAGTCACATCCTCCCCATCATGGTGGGCGATAGCGCCGACACCATCCTGAAAGCCGAAGCGCTGCAACGCCACGGGTTCTACGTCCTGCCTGTGCGTCCGCCCACGGTGCCAGCCGGCACATCCCGCCTGCGCCTCTCCCTGCGTGCCGACCTGACGAACGAGGAAATGGACTCACTCATCAAACACCTGCAAGCTCTATGAGACAAGTATCTATTATAAAGGAAAACCATTCGCGCCTGCTCCTCTTCTTCGCCGGATGGGCCTGCGATGAAACACCCTTCCGGCACTATCGCCCGCAGGGTATGGACTACACGGTGTGCTTCGACTACCGCACACTGGACATGGACACGAATTTCACAAGCCGATACGAGGAAGTACATATTGTAGGCTGGTCAATGGGCGTGTGGGCGGCCTCGCACGTAGCGCCCCGCCTGGGAGGAAACGTCGCAACAAGCACAGCCCTCAACGGCACTCCTTACCCCATAGACGAGCTCCGGGGCATACCTCCCGCCATCTATCAGGGCACGATGGAAGGACTGTGCGGAGCTTCGCTCCACAAGTTCTTGAGACGCATGTGCGCCGACAGTGCCGCTTTCCGCGCATTCCTCAGCATGACGCCCCGCCGCCCACTGGAAGAGCTACGTGAGGAACTGGCCTCGATAGCCAAGCAAGACACTTCCCTGCCCACCCCGCGTTGGGATTGGACAGAAGCAGTAACGGGCATGGAGGACCGCATCATTCCCCCCGCCAACCAGCTGAAAGCCTGGCGCGAGGCGGGCACACCCGTCCGCCAAGAGCCCTGTGCCCATTACCACGAACCTATGTTTCACCATTACCTGCAAGACCGATGGACAAAAGACTGATAGCCGAACGATTTGCCCGTGCCCGCGCCACGTACAGCCGCGAGGCCCGGGTGCAACAACAAGTGGCCGAACGCATGGCCGGGCGCATCCGCTCCGTCCTGCCAAACTTCGCTCCCCGGCGAGTGGCCGAGTTCGGATGCGGCACGGGACTATACTCACGCCTGCTCTACGACACATGGCACCCCGACCTGCTCCATTTGAACGACCTCTGTCCTGAGATGGCCCTCTGCATAGAGGACTTGACCGCACACCCCGAGGTGATCTTCGCACCCGGCGATGCGGAAACATGTCCACTGCCCGACGGACTGCACCTGCTCACCTCCTGCTCCACCCTGCAATGGTTCGAGTCACCTGCCCGCTTCTTCCTTCGTGCCTCTTCACTCCTCACCTCGGGCGGTGTACTGGCTTTCAGCACCTTCGGAGGCGATAACCTCAGAGAGATACGCGCGCTCACCGATAAGGGACTCACCTATCCCCCGTCCGTTGACTTGTCTCAATGGCTGGAGGAAGCCGGATTCCGCATCCTCCTGCTCGATGAAGAGGAAGCCGTGCTCCACTTTCCTACTCCCCTTGATGTTCTGCGCCACTTACGCATGACAGGTGTGACGGGCACCACGGGCCACACCTGGAGCCGGGGACGCTTAGCAAACTTCGCACATGACTACACGCACCTTTTCGGTTCGGCACAAAGCGTGACACTGACCTACCATCCAGTATACGTCATCGCAGCAGTTCCATAAATCAGGTACATAATCCTGTAGGCATGAGCTACACGATCCATTATCTACCATTTACTATAAAGCTTATCTATCAAATCCGTGCGTCCTATACGTCTCAACTCCCTAATAATATTTGTACGCTCCTCAGGCTTGTACCAAAAGAAAAACTGACGTTGAGCTAATTTCTCCCGTTGTGTTTTAGCACTGAATACCGGTTGCAAAGTGTAAGGATGAAAACCCGTATACCAAGCTTCAGTACTTACTGTCATCGGAGTTGGCGTAAAATCTTGTACTTGCTCCAGATGGAAATTCAAACGCTTGGTGATGACAGCTAATTCTGCCATATCCTCCTCATGGCATCCGGGATGACTGGAGATAAAATAAGGAATGAGCTGTTGACGCAGTCCTTCTTCCCGGTTAATTTTGTCGAATATTCTTTTGAACTGCTCAAACTGGACAAAAGAAGGTTTACGCATTATGTCCAACACACGAGGGCTGGTGTGTTCGGGTGCGACCTTTAAACGTCCGCTTACATGACGGGTTATCAATTCGTGGGTATATTCGCGGGCGTTTTGATTAGTCTTGGAATCACGACTCTCATGCAACAGGAGGTCATAACGCACACCGCTTCCTATAAAAGATTTCTTAATGCCCGGTAAGGCATCTACTGCATGATAGAGCTCCAAGAGAGGCTGATGATCTGTATTCAGATTCGGACAGATACGGGGATGAATGCAGGAAGGGCGTTTACACTTACGGCACAGAGCCACATCGATTCCGTGCATTTGATACATATTGGCACTTGGTCCCCCTAAGTCGCTTAAATATCCTTTAAAGTCGGGCATTTCTGTAATAGCCCGCACTTCACGCAAAATGCTTTCCCGTGAACGGCTTACGATAAATTTTCCCTGATGAGCGGAAATCGTACAGAAAGCGCATCCTCCGAAACATCCCCGATGAATATTGACGGAATGTTTTATCATGTCGTAAGCCGGAATGTGTTTGCCCTTGTATTTAGGATGAGG
>CALUOV010000198.1 GCA_944322275.1 uncultured Bacteroides sp.
GGTGTCAGATGATATCGTGTTGAATGCCAGCACTATATGAGCTGCCCGGATTCTTGTCTTTATGCATGTCTTCCGAGACTTGCTTTTACATATTCGCTGATTTTCAACCATTTGCCTTTGTTGCCTGATGGGCTGACACCATTTTTTAGCACCACCTTAGGATGAAGTAAATCTTTGGGGAATAGGTGGTTACAGAGGCTCATATGCATTAAAAGATGTGTGTTGACACCATTTCCTGACACCAGTTCTTTTCTTTATGTAAATATTTTTATCGAACGGAAAGAGCCTTGTCTTTCTTCAACAAATGGACGAAATTTGTCATAACTTCCTTTGATGAGGCGCGCATGTAGCGTTGGAAGGCTTGCATGGAGCGATGCCCGGAAAGGGTCATGACGTAATTCACCGGATAGCCGCGTTTATATAGATTGGTTACGCAACTGCGCCGGGCGGTGTGGAAGCTCACCATCTGCCACTTGGGCACCGTGCGCACGGCCGACACTCCACCACGGCATTCCTTGTAGCTGACGGGTGTGTCGATGTGACACCGTTCGGCCAGGGTTTTAATGATGCGGTTGGCTGTTACTTTGTTTATCACCGGAAAGCCGCGCTCGTGGTAATACTCCACCAGTGGCGCTATTTCTTTCAGTATCGGTATCTCCACCCGTTCCAGAGTCTTCGTCTGATACATCGTGATGACTCCGTTTTGTATCACCGCCTCGTTCAGTCTCCTCAAATCGCTGATACGCAAAGCCGTGTAGCAGGCTATGACAAATGCGTCACGCACCTCCCGCTCGGTGTCGGTCAGGGTGCGCACTCCTGCCAGCCGCTTTATCTCCTTCTCCTCCAGATACACCGGCTCACTCACATCGGCCGCCAAAGCAGTCTGCACTTTCATGAAATAATCGTTCGTGTTCACCTCGTTGTCGTACGCGCGGTGCAACAGATTCTTTATCACCTTCAGTGTGTTCACGATGGTGTTTTGCGTGTAGTGCTTGCGCTGCCCCTCACGTCCGTAGGTGTAGCTGTAGAGGAAATGGGTGAAGTCGGCGAAAAAACGCTTGTCGAAGTCGGCAAACGATTCAATAGGTGTCTTGCGTCTTCGTTCGTACTCCTCCAGGCGGGCCAAGGCGGTCAGGTAAGTGCTTACCGAGCTGTCGTGTCCGCGCCTTCCTTTGCGGTTGATGCCGTTCACGTATTCTTCGGCGAGCCGATGCAGATAGGGCAAGGGACGTGTCTCCCGTTTCCCGCCATTCAGTGCTTCACCCATCACTCTCCTCACCATCGTTTCCGTCATCGGCTCGCCTTTCATGGCCAAGTGGTTATCCGCCTCGTGCAGCATGGCCGCCATCCGCTCTATCTGTTCGTTGATGTTCTCCAGCCCCATGCGCTCACGCCGTGTCATCCTCCCTGCCAAGCTGCAACGGTTGTCTGCTACACTCCAGTGCTTCGGCCTCACCCGCATTCGGGTGTATACTCTCACCCGTCCACCGGATAGGTTGGCTACCAGCATAATCTGAGTTAGTTTCTCGCTCTCGCGTGTCTGTTTCAAGTTGAAGTGAATCCGCATTTCACCGGAAGTCCACTTGTTCATCATGCTATTTTTCATTTTTCTCGTTTTAAAATAGGGTTTATAGTAATATAATGTATCCCCCAAAACAGGGTCGCTGATTTTACACCATATTATATATGTATGCCAACTGATAAATATTATATATGTATGCCAACTGATAAATTATCATCTATCCACGTATGCAATCCATATTAGACATGAATGTGCTGTAAAACAGTTTTATCATCTTCTGGCTTCTTTCAAGAAACACTTAACAAAAACGCCGCAAATACTTCACTAAAACTCACGAAACACTTAACTTTTTCCGACCAAAAACTTAACCGTTTTCTTATATAAAGGCAACCTGTTGATATTCAGCTGGTTGCAGATTGTGCCATAATGTTTGTTTGTTTTACTATCTCAAGCTGATAAAAAAGGGAAATGTGAGGGGGGTAAAATAGGAAAATTGCCGTCATGGTTTCTTTGTTTCTTTATACAAAATCATTATTTCCCCGCATCCCCATACATTATATCAGCCGGATTTATTAACTTTGCATCCGCAAACCGAAAAACAAACGAAACACATGAGATACCTGAGCCCTAAAGCCGACCTGACTTTCAAGAAGGTATTCGGCGAACATCCTGACCTGATTATCAGTTTCCTTAACGCAATGCTTCCGTTGGACACGCCGGAGGAGGAAATCACATGGATAGAATACCTCAACCCCGAACTGGTGCCGCAAACTCCGCTACACAAGGACAGCATCGTGGACGTCCGCTGCAAGGACCGGATGGGGAGGCAGTTCATCGTGGAGATGCAGATGATGTGGACTTCGGCCTACAAGCAACGGGTGCTGTTCAACGCCTCGAAGGCTTACGTCAGCCAACTGGACAAGGGGAGCGACTATGAGCTGCTGCAACCCGTCTACTCGCTCAATCTCGTGAACGACACTTTCTCTACCGCCGACAATTATTACCACGACTTCAAAATTGTGGAGGTAGCCGACACGAAGCAGGTCATTGAGGGACTGCGCTTCATTTTCGTGGAACTACCCAAGTTTACGCCCCGCAATTATGGCGACAAGAAGATGAAGGTGCTTTGGTTACGCTTCCTGACGGAAATCGATGAACATACGATCGAAGTGCCCGAAGAACTGATGGAAAACCCTGAAATCCACAAGGCGGTCACCCAACTGGAGGAATCCGCCTTCACCAAAGGGCAGCTTTTGGGCTACGAGAAGTTTTGGGACATTGTAAGTACGGCAAAGATGCACATCAGCAGCTCCCATCGCGAAGGTCGGGAGGAAGGGCTGAAGGAAGGATTGAAGGAAGGTCGGGAGGAAGGACTGAAGGAAGGACGGGAGGAAGGACTGAGAAAAGGACGGGCTGAGGGACGTGCCGAAGAGCGCCTCTCCACCGCCCGCAAGCTGAAACGCCTTGGCGTGTCAGCCGACATTATCGCACAGGCCACGGGACTCAGCTTGGAGGAGGTACGAAGTCTGCAGATTCCGGACGCTGACAAAAACTGACAAAAAGTCTACATTCATCTGCCAAAAAAAACTGCCACTCCCAATAATGTTCCATCTGCCCGGACGGCATGTTTTTTGCGGATATACCCTGCCTGAGCCTTCGAAAAGGCTGATGGAGGTTGAAAATTGTAGTTAGATATAGCTTTTTTCATACAAACACTAAAAAAAATATGTTTTTTGTTTGCTGTTACTAATAAAAGCTATATCTTTGACGTTGAAAAAGGCGAGACGCCCCGTGCGTCAGACCTAGTTAGTATTAACTATGAAGGAGAGTATGCCAATGAATGATGTTTCAGGTAAAATCAAAGCTCTGAACAGAGGGTCACCCGCTGGTTGAGAGGTTCCAAAAGCTGAAAATGCAGTTTTTTGGGATAAAAAATACAAAAAAACGGAAAAATATTTTG
>CALUOV010000199.1 GCA_944322275.1 uncultured Bacteroides sp.
GACGCGTACTCTAACCGGGCTGAGCTACACCCCGAATTGCGAGTGCAAAAGTAGATTATTTTTTTGAACTATCCAAATAATTTGAGTATTTTTGTGGGGTAAACCCTTAAAAAAGTTTTTTTATGTCCCAAACTACGTTTCAGGAACTTCATTTCGGACCTTTGTTGAGGGCCTGTATCCGACTGAACGGCTCCAAGAGCATCACCAACCGGGTCGGCGTATTGTCGGCCCTGTCGGGCAATACCTGCCGGCTGACCCACATGGCCGTATGTGACGATGCGGCAGCGCTGCAGCGGGCTTTGACGGACGAGGGAGAAGTGAGTGACATCGGGGCTGCCGGTACGGCTATGCGCTTTATGACGGCCATGCTGACATTGCGGCCCGGAGGCAGCCATGTGCTGACCGGTTCGGCGCGTATGAAGCAGCGGCCCATACAGATTCTGGTCGATGCTTTGCGGGCCGTTGGGGGATGTATTGAGTACGAGGGCGTAGAGGGATATCCTCCGTTACGTATTTATGGACGGCGCCCCGTGGGCGGTGAGCTGACGATGCCGGCGCAGGTCAGCTCGCAGTATATTTCGGCCATGCTCATGATTGGGCCGATGCTGGAGCGCGGTTTGCGGCTGCATCTGGACGGCACGGTGGCTTCGCGCCCGTACATCGACATGACGCTGCGCCTGATGCAGCGCTTTGGGGCTGAGGCCGACTGGGAGGCCGACGGACACACCTTGCGGGTGGCGCCGAAACCCTACGTGGCGCCGGAGGCGTTTGACGTGGAACCCGACTGGAGCGGCGCTTCCTATTGGTATGAAATGGTGGCGCTCTCGCCCGATGCCGAGGCACGGATTGTATTGCCGAGGCTTTCGGCAGAAAGTGTGCAGGGCGATTCGGCCGTGGCCGTATGGTTTGAGCAGCTGGGCGTGCATACTGAGTTTACGCCGGAAGGTGCCGTTTTGACCAAATGTCCGGCTACTGTGGAACGGCTCGAACTGAACTTGGAACAGCAGCCCGACCTGGCACAGACGCTGGTGGTTACGGCAGCAATGCTCAACCGGACGTTTCGCATCAAAGGGCTGCACAGCCTGCGCATCAAGGAAACCGACCGTTTGGAGGCCCTGGCCTGCGAATTGGGAAAATTGGGTTATGTGCTGACCGTGGAGGGCGACGACGTGTTGCGTTGGGACGGCGCACGTAATTTGCCGCATTATGAAGGCGGCATACATACGTACGACGATCATCGTATGGCCATGGCCTTTGCTCCGTGTGCCTATCGTTTTGACGGGCTGCGCATTTTGAATCCGGAAGTCGTGGCCAAGTCGTATCCCGAGTTCTGGAATGACCTTGAGTGTGCCAAGTAAGTATAATTTACATCGATAGAGATATGTGGGTATTGCTGATTTCGTTGCTCGTGCTGGGCTTGCTGGCCGCCCTGTTGGGGTGGTGGCGCAACCGTGTGTTGGGCCGGAAACTCGAACAAGGGGAAATTGAAGCCCTGCCGACCGTTAAGCAACCTGACGATTCGGGGTGCTGCGGGCAGCATATTGTGTGTGAAAAGACAGCTTTGCTGGCCGGATTGAGCAAGGATATTGTCTATTTTGACGACGAGGAGCTCGACCGCTTTGCCGGAGTGCCGGCTGATGCCTATTTGCCGGCTGACGAGGATGAGTTTCGCGAGGTGTTCTACACCATGCGTCCCGGTGAGGTTGTGGAGTGGGTGCGTTCGCTCGAACTTCGTCATATCGAAATACCCAACGGCATCAAGGATGAGATATTTATGATGATCCGGCAGTAGCTTGGTCCGGACGAACCGTAGAGAGTCATACGTTATGCTTCATCTTTTACAATATACTTTTTTTCAGAATGCTTTGCTGGCCGGAGTGCTGGCAGCCGTACTTTGCGCCATGATTGGCACGTATGTCGTGACGCGACGCCTGGTGTTTGTAAGCGGAGGCATTGCTCACGCTTCGCTTGGCGGCGTAGGGCTGGGAGCACTGTTGGGTTTTCCGCCCATGCTGGGAGCGGCCGGATTTGCCCTGTTTTCGGGCTGGGGCATTCAGTGGCTGGGCCGACGCAGCAATGTGCGTGAGGATTCGGCCATTGCCATGCTTTGGACGCTGGGTATGAGTATCGGCGTGTTGTGTGCCTATGCGGCCGAGGGGTTCATGGCCGACCTTCCGTCGTACCTGTTTGGCAATATCTTGGCCGTGGGGCGTACGGATTTATTGGCCTTGGGCGTGTTGACCGTTGTGGTAGCTTTGCTGTTCAGTCTGCGTTTGCAGGCCATCGTAACGCTGGCTTACGATGCCGACTTTGCCCGTACGCAGGGGCTTCACGTGGAGCGGCTGGAAACGGTGCTTACGGCACTGACCGTACTGACCATAGTGTGCTGCCTTCATATAGCCGGCATCGTAATGGTGATTTCGCTCCTGTCTGTGCCGCAAATGACGGCAGCCCTCTTTGCCCGATCGTTCAGTCAGATGATCTGGGGGGCCATGGTGTTCGGGCTGGTCAGCTTTCTGTTGGGGCTGGCTTTGTCGTGTCTGTTCGACGTGCCCAGCGGTGCCAGTATTATTCTGTGTGCCATCGTGATTTATTTTGTGTGCAAAGCAATAAAATCCAAAATTCCCGTTTTTCATAGTAAGTAACGCATAACAGCAGGATATTCTTGAGTCGCAAGTGGAGTTTCATAGGGTGTTTGGTGTTGGTGGCCGCGGTACTGACGGGCTGCTCAACCAAGAAGAATACGCCCGGCTCGCGCTTCTGGCATGCGTTCAACGCTCGTTTCAATACCTATTATAACGGTGAGCAGGCCTATATTGAGGGGAATCGCGCCAAGGAGGAAGGTATTGAGGACGACTATACCCAGCTGTTGCCCTTTTTCATGGCCGGCAACGGCAAGGCGGCGTCCATCGGCAAGTCGAATTATGAAACCGCCGTTACCAAATGTCAGAAAGCCATCCAGCTGCATTCCATCAAGCGCAAACCTGTGCGTAACAACAACAAGAAACTTACGCCCAAGGAGCGGGCCTATCGTAACCGCACGGAGTTCAATCCTTTTTTGAAGAACGCCTGGCTGTTGATGGGTAAGGCCCAGTTCCAGAAAGGCAGTTTTGAGGAAGCCAGTGCCACGTTTTTCTATATCACC
>CALUOV010000200.1 GCA_944322275.1 uncultured Bacteroides sp.
GGTATGGCGCAGGTCGTTCTGCTGCAGGCCCTGCATTTCAGCGTCAGCGCCCTTTACCTGCTTGATCTGGCTGACAAACCATCCGGCACCGTAGGCGTGCGGGTTGGGCAGCGCCATGTTCTGTCCGTTCTGTGCCGGCGCAATCACGTATTTCATGTTCAGCATGTTCAGCACGTTGAGCAGGGAGTCGCAGCGCGGGTCGGCAAAGTTGCCCTGAATCTCGAAGATATGTTTGATTTCGGGCTGCAGGCAGCGGTCTACGATGTCCTGGAAGCGGCGCAGCTTGGCAGCGTGGTAGCCACCGATGTTCTTGTGCCAGTATCCGGCCGTATTGTCGTTGAAGGTGTCGTGCGTCAGGTCGAGTACGCGGTAGTCCGGAGCCTTGTCGGCCAGAATCTGCTCGTCAGCCGGGGTCTTCTCCACAATGGCCATGTTCTGCTGTGCGGTCGTAAAGTTGTCGTTGTTCAGGTAACGGCGGTCAACGCCCCACAGGTCAATAAGGCATACTACGGTCAGCATGATGCACATGGCCGGTGCCTTGATTTTGTCGATACGGTAGAGCCAGAGTATGGCAAATCCTACCAGAATGAAGGCCAGTGAACGCCAGGCGTCGGCGGTCAGTATGGCGTGGCGCACACTGCCGATGGCTTCCTCATAGCGGTTGATGAAGTCAGGCGGAAAGATGCCGCCCAGTTTCGTCAGCATTTCCTGTTCGTTATAGTTGAGGCAGTTGCCGAAGAACAGGCCCGGAGCCAGGGCAAACAGCAGGCATACACCGCCGGTCAGAGCCAGTGAGATGTAGATGTACTTGTTGTCCTTGCGCAGCACCTCCGGCTCGCGGCAGATGCGGGCCAGTCCCAGCAGGGCCAGCAAAGGTATGGTCAGTTCGGCCATCACCAGGGCGGACGATACCGAACGGAACTTGTT
Source organism: uncultured Bacteroides sp. (assembly GCA_944322275.1). Classification (GTDB taxonomy): domain Bacteria; phylum Bacteroidota; class Bacteroidia; order Bacteroidales; family Bacteroidaceae; genus Bacteroides. The sequence continues at coordinate 928 of CALUOV010000200.1, forward strand.
GTACATGGGCAGATGGTCAATGAGGAAGTTGGTCAGGCCCGGAATGTTCTTTCCCCATGCAAAGATGAACGAAATCAGGGTGGCCGCCAGCAGCGCCCACTTCATGGGACCTTTGACGTAGAACAGGGCCAGGATGAAGAGGAAGCAGACCAGCGCACCTACATATACGGGACCCACCGTGCCCGGCTGGTTGCCCCAATACTGGTTAAGTCCCGGCGTAAACTGCTCCATGCCCGAGGCATTCTGCTGCAACAGCTGATAGGTCTGGGCCATACATTCCTGCAGCGTGCCGATCTGTTCGTTTTGCTGAGCCTTGGGGTTGTCAAGCAGCGAACCCGAGCCGCCGCCCTTGACGTTGGGCACCATGAGCGTCCAGGTTTCGCCGATTCCGTAGCTCCACTGCGTGATGTAGTCGCGGTTCAGTCCGTTTCCGGTTGACTTGTTCTTGTCGGCAGGCAGCGGCGTGAGTTCGCTCTTGCCGCGCATGCTCTCCTGGCTGTACTGGTAAGTGTGGTAAAGGTTGGAGAAGTTGGCCATCAGACCAATCAGTCCGCCTATCAGGGCTACCAGTGAACTTTTCCAGAAACGTGTGAGCGTTTTGGTGCGTATGGCTTCAACCAGATAGCCAATCACGATGCACAGCATGACAAACAGGAAGTAGTAAGTCATTTGCAGGTGGTTGGAGTAGATTTGGAAAGCCGTGAACAATGCCGTCACGGCACCGCCCCAAAGCAATTTTCCGCGGTAGCACAGCACCAGTCCGGCAATGGTGGGCGGGATGAAGGCCAGCGTCATGACCTTCCAGATGTGGCCCGCCGCAATAATGATGACAAGATACGACGAGAAGGCCCATACTATGGCCCCCAACACCGAGAGCCAGGCCTTGAAGTTAAAGGCCCGCATCAAAATGTAAAAGCCCAGCATGTAGAGAAAAGCGTAGGCCAGTACGCCCACCGTGCCCAGCGAGTAGATGCGGGTGAGCAGGCTGATGGTTTCGGTAGAGTCGTACGACGGCGCAATCTGGTACGTCGGCATACCGCAGAAGAGTGAGTTTGTCCAGCGGGTGCGCTCGCCCGTTTGTGCCATATACTCCGTTTGTTCGCGGCTCAGGCCCAGTCCGCCCGTGTTGTCGTGTCCGCCCAATACGAGGTTCTGGCTGATGGGAGTAATGAAGTAGGCCAGACTGATTAGCAGAAACAATACTACGGCTGCGGCGTCGGGCCAGTATTTTTTGAGCAATGCATTCATTTTCATAGACTTTGGTATTATGAAACGGCGGAAGTTAATCCGATTTGGATGCGTCTTCCGCCGTTTTTTAATCAGGGTTAGGTTGAGCGGATTAGTAGCGGTAGTGTTCGGCTTTGTAGGGGCCTTCAACGGGTACGCCGATGTAGTCGGCCTGTGCCTGTGTCAGACGGGTAAGATGCACACCGATACGGTCAAGATGCAGGCGGGCCACTTCTTCGTCAAGATGTTTGGGCAAGCGGTACACACCTACTTCGTAGTTATTATTGAAAAGCTCAATCTGTGCCAGTGTCTGGTTTGTAAAGGAGTTGCTCATCACGAATGAGGGGT
>CALUOV010000201.1 GCA_944322275.1 uncultured Bacteroides sp.
GTCTCAGATCCTCAATTTTCCATATATTCTTTAATGTTTCAATAGCTTTTCTCATTGAATTAGAGTTTTACTACTTGCCCACCAACAGCCTCGATGGCAGCAACAGCTGTTTTTGAAAAAGCATGTGCCTGTACATCCAACTTAGCAGTCAAAGTTCCATTACCTAATACTTTTACCAACTGATTTGCAGAAATGAAACCAGCAGCAACAAAATCTTTAATACCCACAATCTGCAAGTTCTTTGCCTCTGCAAGTTTCTGAATCGTATCCAAGTTGATAGCCTTATACTCTACACGGTTAATATTTTTAAAACCGAACTTAGGTACACGACGTTGAAGAGGCATCTGACCACCTTCAAAGCCAACCTTCTTAGAGTATCCAGATCTCTGTTTTGCACCTTTATGACCTCTCGTAGAAGTTCCACCTAAACCAGAACCTGGACCACGTCCAATTCTTTTTCTAGCCTTAACAGAACCTGCCGCAGGTTTCAAATTACTTAAATCCATATTGTAATTGGTTTTAATATTCTACACTAAAAATTACTTTACCACACAAACCAAATGCTTAACCTTATCAACCATTCCAAGAATTGAAGGAGTAGCTTCATGCTCAACTACATGATTCAATTTGTGGAGTCCAAGTGCATCTAGAGTTCTTTTCTGATCTGCAGGAGCGCCAATTCTACTCTTAACCTGCTTAATTTTTATAATTGACATTCTATAATCTCCTATCCTCTAAAAACTTTTTCCAAACTAATACCTCTATTCTGAGCAACAGTCCGAGCATCACGCATTTCGCTCAATGCCAAAATTGTAGCCTTCACCAAATTATGAGGATTTGAAGAGCCCTTAGACTTTGCCAATACATCTGTAACACCTACACTTTCCAATACTGCACGCATTGCGCCACCAGCAACAACACCCGTACCATGAGAAGCAGGCTTAATAAAGACTTCAGCACCTCCAAATTTTGCCGATTGTTCATGAGGAACCGTACCTTTCAAAACAGGTACTCGCGTCAGATTCTTTTTAGCGGATTCTACACCTTTGGCAATAGCCGCAGTCACTTCACCGGCTTTACCTAATCCCCAACCGATAATGCCTTCCTCATTACCAACTACAACAATAGCAGAAAAGCTAAAAGTTCTACCACCTTTTGTTACTTTCGTAACACGATTAATTGCAACTAATCTATCTTTCAGTTCAACATCGTTCGAAACCTTAACTCTATTATAAATTCCTGCCATAATGATTAAAAATTAAGTCCACCGTTACGAGCAGCATCAGCCACTTCTTTTACTCTCCCATGATACAAGTAGCCATTACGGTCGAAAACAACAGTCGTTATACCAACCTCTTGCGCTTTCTTAGCTATCAATTCGCCAACCTTAGCCGCCTGTTCCTTCTTCGGCATTTTTTCTGTCATGCCCAAAGAAGAGGCTGAAACCAACGTACGTCCAGACAAATCGTCAATCACTTGAACATAGATTTGCTTATTACTTCTAAATACACTCATACGCGGACGTTCAGGAGTACCCGAAATTTTATTGCGTACTCTATATTTAATCTTAATGCGTCTTTCTATCTTTGCTGTCATAATATTACAAATTTAAGAATTACTTAGCACCAGCTGACTTACCAGACTTTCTACGGATTTCCTCACCCACGAACTTAATACCCTTACCTTTATAAGGCTCCGGCATACGGAAAGAACGTATTTTTGAGCAAACCTGACCAAGCAGTTGTTTGTCACAAGATTCTAAAATAATAAGAGGATTCTTATTTCTTTCAGACTTTGTTTCCACCTTTACCTCAGGAGGTAACTGGATAAATATATTATGTGTATAACCTAAAGCCAATTCAATAATATTACCTTGATTAGATGCGCGATAACCTACACCAACCAACTCAAGTTCTTTCTTATATCCTTCTGAAACGCCAACAACCATATTGTGCACTAATGCACGATACAAGCCATGGAACGCATGTTTCTGTTTAGGATTATCAAGCATTGCATTTTCATTTTCAGACAATACAACATGTCCCTCTTCAAGAACAACATTGATAGCAGGATTTACATATTGGGTCATTTCACCTTTCGGTCCCTTCACAGAAACAACGTTATTCTTAAACGTTACAGTTACACCTGCCGGGATGCTAATGGGTAATTTACCTATTCTAGACATTGCTAACTCCTCCTTCTTACTTAATATACATAACACAACACTTCACCACCGATCTTCAAATCAGCAGCTTCTTTATTTGTCATCACGCCCTTGGAAGTAGATATTATAGCAATACCCAAACCATTAATAACACGAGGCATATCTTTATAACCCGTATATTTACGCATACCAGGAGATGAAATTCTCTCCAACTTTTTAATAGCGTTGACCTTATTCACCGGGTCATACTTCAAAGCCACCTTTATAGTGCCTTGAGGACCATCTTCTACAAACTTGTAATTAAGAATGTAGCCTTTCTCAAAGAGAATTTTCGTAATCTCTTTCTTCAAATTAGAAGCCGGAACTTCTACAACTCTGTGCTTAGCCTGAATAGCATTACGCAGTCGAGTCAAATAATCTGCTATTGGATCTGTCATATAAAATAAATTAAATTAATCAGGACTACCCTGACAATATTTAAAACTCAAATTACCAACTTGCCTTCTTCACACCCGGTATTAAACCATTAGAAGCCATCTCACGGAACTGAATTCTTGAAATTCCGAATTGACGAATATATCCTTTAGGACGGCCCGTCAATTTACAACGATTGTGAAGGCGAATCGGATTCGCGTTCTTAGGAATGCTTTGCAATTTTTGTGCAGCTTCATAAGCCTCTACAGGATTACCCGTTCTCACAATCAATTTCAATGCAGCTCTTTTCTCAGCATATTTGGCTACTAATTTAGCACGTCTAACTTCACGTGCTTTCATTGATTCCTTTGCCATATTATCAATCCTTTTTAGCGTTCTTAAACGGTAAACCAAATTCTTTCAACAAAGCATAACCTTCTTCATCAGTACGCGCTGAGGTTACAAAAGTTATGTTCATGCCCAAAATACGTGTGATGCTGTCAATGTTGATTTCAGGGAAAATTATTTGCTCCTGAATACCCAAAGTATAATTCCCTCTGCCATCGAATTTGCTCTCTATTCCCTTAAAGTCACGAATACGAGGAAGAGCTACACGAACTAGCTTCTCCAGAAACTCGTACATTCTCTCACGACGGAGTGTTACCATCACGCCAATAGGCATTTTTTTACGCAATTTGAAATTCGCAATATCTTTACGAGAAACTGTAGCCACAGCTTTCTGTCCTGTAATTGCTGTAATTTCATTTATAGCAACATCTATAATCTTCTTATCAGCCACAGCCATTCCCAAGCCCTGATTAATCACAATCTTCTTAAGCACAGGAATCTGCATTGTTGAAGTATATTGGAACTGAGCCTTCAAAGCAGGCGCTATACGCTCTGCATATTCTTTCTTAAGACTAGCAGTATTACTCATTATTTAATCTCCTCTCCTGATTTTTTAGAATAACGCACTAAAGTGCCTTCAGCACTCATTTTTCTACCTATACGAGTCGGCTTGCCAGTTTTTGGATCAAACGGGTTCAAATTCGAAATATGAATAGAAGCTTCCTGCTTCACAATTCCACCTTGAGGATTCTTTGCGCTCGGCTTCGTGCTCTTGGATACCATGTTGATACCCTCAACAATGGCACGATTCTTTTTCACAAGAACCTTCAATACACGACCAGTCTTCCCCTTATCTTCACCAGAATTCACGTAAACTGTATCGCCTTTCTTAATATGCAATTTACTCATTACCTAAATTATTACAAAAGTTAAAGTACTTCAGGAGCGAGTGAAACGACTTTCATGTTCGTAGCACGAAGCTCACGGGCTACGGGACCAAAGATACGACTACCTCTAATCTCACCTGCATTATTCAACAACACACAAGCATTATCATCAAAACGTATATAAGAACCATCGGGACGACGGATTTCTTTCTTAGTACGAACGATCAAAGCTTTAGACACTGCACCTTTTTTAATATCACTTGAAGGGATTACGCTCTTAACAGAAACGACAATAATATCCCCCACTGAAGCATAACGACGCCCTGTACCCCCCAATACTCGGATACACAAAGCCTCTTTAGCCCCACTGTTGTCACACACTGTAAGTCTGGATTCTGCCTGTATCATAATTATTTAGCCTTTTCAACTATTTCTACCAATCTCCATCTCTTAGTCTTACTCAAAGGACGAGTTTCCATTATACGCACAGTATCACCAACATTACACTCGTTCTTTTCGTCATGAACATGGTATTTTTTCGTCTTACTAACGAACTTACCATAAATGGGGTGTTTTTCTTTAAATTTAGCAGCAACAGTAATGGTTTTATCCATCTTATTACTCAGCACAACCCCAGTTCTCTCTTTTCTCAAATTTCTTGCTTCCATCAAGCCCATCATTTATTATTAAGTTCTCTATCGCGCAATTCAGTTTTCATTCGCGCAATTGTCCTGCGTAACTGTCTGATTTGAGCAGGATTATCCAACGGAGAAATCGAATGATTTAAAATTATTTGCTTATAATTAGCTGTCTCCGTTTCAATTCTTTCTACTAAATCAGTAGTAGACATTTCTCTAATTTCTGCAATCTTCATATCATTTACGCATTTTGATTTTGAACATCGTAATCACGTCTCACTACAAACTTCGTAGTAATAGGCAACTTCTGCGCCGCCAAGCGCAAAGCTTCCTTTGCGATTTCATATGACACACCCTCTGCTTCAATAATAATTCTTCCAGGTGTAACTGGAGCTACAAAGCCCTCGGGATTACCCTTACCTTTACCCATACGGACATCGGCAGGTTTTCTTGTAATGGGTTTATCTGGAAATATACGAATCCATATTTGCCCTTGTCGTTGCATATATCTTGTCACAGCCACACGTGCTGCCTCGATTTGACGGCCTGTAATCCATTTCGTCTCCAAAGCCTTAATGCCAAAAGATCCGAAAGCCAGTTGGTTCCCCCTTTGGGCATTACCTTTCTGACGACCTTTTTGCTGTCTTCTGAATTTTGTCTTTTTCGGTTGTAACATAATTCCTAAAAAATCAAATTCGTTTAGCGATTATTTTTTTTCCTCTTGAAGTTTTTACCCCCATTATTACCACCATTGTTTCCACGGCCGTTATCTCTACTTTGCGTAAAGTTTGGAGCCAACTCACGTTTGCCATACACTTCACCTCTACAAATCCAAACTTTAATACCAAGAATACCAACTTTTGTCAAAGCCTCAGCATGACAATAGTCTATATCTGCTCTAAAAGTATGCAATGGGGTTCTACCTTCCTTATACATTTCCGAACGAGCCATTTCTGCGCCATTCAAACGTCCAGAGATCTGGATTTTAATGCCTTCAGCTCCCATACGCATCGTATTAGCGATGGCCATCTTTATGGCACGGCGATATGCGATTTTACCCTCCACTTGGCGTGCAATATTATTAGCCACAATCACGGCATCCAATTCGGGTCTTTTCACCTCGAAGATATTAATCTGAATATCCTTATCGGTAATCTTCTTCAACTCCTCCTTCAACTTATCAACTTCTTGACCACCTTTACCAATAATAATACCCGGACGTGCGGTACAAACAGTTATTGTTACAAGTTTCAGTGTACGTTCAATCACAATTCTTGAAACGCTTGCCTTAGCAAGTCTAGCGCTCAGATACTTACGGATTTTGCTATCCTCTAGCAAAGAGTCGCCATAATTCTTTCCACCATACCAATTGGAATCCCAACCACGGATAATTCCTAAACGGTTACTTATCGGATTAACTTTTTGTCCCATTACACCTCAATTTTGATCTTCTTTATTACTTTTAGAATCAACGAACAACGTTATGTGGTTAGAACGCTTACGAATTCTATAACCACGTCCTTGCGGAGCTGGACGCATTCTTTTCAATGTTGCGCCACCATCTACAAAGACCTTAGTTACAAATAATTCGCCACTTTCAGCCTTACGTTCGTTTTTCTGCTCCCAATTGGCTATTGCAGAACGCAACAATTTCTCAACTCTCGAAGCAGCATCTTTCTTCGAAGAGAATCTCAATACGCCAAGTGCTCTGTTCACTTCCATCCCACGAATCATATCAACTACAAGACGCATTTTACGAGGAGAAGTCGGGACATTCTGCAATTTTGCAAAATACATGGTTTTAAGGGCTTCTTTTCTTTTTTCAGCCGATATCTTCTTTCTTGCTCCCATTATATAATGACTTTTTTATTTCTCAAAAACCTGTTATCATTTCTTCTTGTTACCAGCATGGCCTCTAAATGTACGAGTCGGCGCAAATTCGCCCAACTTATGACCAACCATATTTTCTGTAACGTAAACAGGAATAAATTTATTTCCATTATGAACTGCAATGGTATGACCTACAAAATCAGGTGAAATCATTGAAGCTCTGGCCCAAGTCTTAACCACGACTTTCTTGCCACTTTCATTCATGGCAAGAACCTTCTTTTCAAGTTTAACGTTAATATACGGACCTTTTTTTAATGAACGACTCATAATTTACTCTATTTATCAGATTACTTCTTTCTTCTCTCAATAATATACTTAGATGACTGCTTCTTCGGAGCTCTAGTCTTAAGACCCTTAGCATACAAGCCCTTACGTGATCTCGGATGGCCTCCAGAAGCACGGCCTTCACCACCACCCATCGGGTGATCTACAGGGTTCATAACCACACCACGGTTACGAGGACGACGGCCCAACCAACGAGAGCGACCAGCCTTACCGGAGCTTTCCAAACCATGATCTGAATTACCAACACTACCGATAGTAGCCTTACAAGTACTTAGTATCTGACGAACTTCACCAGAAGGCAATTTGATAACACAATACTTACCTTCACGAGAAGTTAACTGAGCAAAATTACCAGCAGAACGAACCAATGCAGCACCTTGGCCCGGACGTAATTCAATATTGTGAATTACCGTACCTACAGGAATGTTCTGAAGAGGTAACGCATTACCAATTTCAGGAGCCGCATTCTCTCCAGACATCAAAGTAGCGCCAACTTGCAGTCCATCGGGAGCAATAATATATCTCTTTTCGCCATCTGCGTAAAATAACAAAGCGATACGAGCCGAACGATTCGGATCGTACTCTATCGTTTTTACTACCGCAGGCACACCGTCTTTATTTCTCTTGAAATCAACAATACGAATAACCTTCTTGTGACCGCCACCAATATAGCGCATAGTCATCTTACCTTCATTATTACGGCCACCTGAAGATTTCTTTCCAAATACAAGAGACTTTTCTGGTACTCGTGCAGTAATTTCTTCGAAAGTACCAA
>CALUOV010000202.1 GCA_944322275.1 uncultured Bacteroides sp.
GTATTGGATACGACAATACTAAACTGACCGTTGATATCAGTAACGGTACCATTGGTTGTGCCCAACTCTAAAACAGATACGCCCACAAGAGGTTCGTCATTTGAGTCAACTACTTTTCCTGTAATAGTCACACTTTGCCCCCAAATAAATACTGTTGGCAAAAGAAGCCCCATCAATAATACTAGGAGCCGAAATCGCAATTTAACACATGTAAGTGAATTCATGATAACTAAAAATTTTAAAAGGTTATTTAGTCGTTTAACTTCGGACACAAAATTACGGTATTAAGACGTGGTTCGGTTAATACACATGCTTCAAAATATATAAGAATAGTAACCCAAACATCATAGAGGTTACATTTATATGAGCATGGTTACATCAGAGACGTAATAGAGACTTTGAAGTTGATGTCCAAATAATATGTATTGCAAGTTAATGCGGTTCAGAATATATGGCATGAATCACTTTCAAGTGCAAGACAAAATAGATTAAGAAAATAGAGAATGAAACATCTTTCATACATTTTGATCTGCCATTGTTAGTAGGCGCTCATTGATTTACTGTATTTTTGCGGCAAAGTAAACCAAAACAATAGAAAACCATGAAATACATTTTTTGTTTTTTATTAGCCAGTATTTTTGCTTTGTCAAGTATGGGACAAAGTCCTGTACAGCTTTATCCTTCACAAAACAGTTCGGAGATTCAAGAGGCAATTGATGAAGCGAAGCAAAATGGAAGTACAATATTGCTCAATGAAGGGGTTTATATTCTTGATAAGCCCATTGAAATTTTCAATTCTTCCAAAGGATTCGTTATAAAAGGTGTAAATCCTGAGAATACCGAGATTCAAAGTGCAATTCCATTAGGAGGAAAGATTAAACATGTTGAGGACACCATTGTATTAAATAGAGTCCAATCAAACATTCGAAAAGAAATTGTGGAAATAGATTTGGCCGCATTGGGCATTCATGTTCCGATATTTCCTGATCTTATGAAGGAACGGCAAAATTTCCCTCAATTGATATATAATGATACCTTGCTCCCACTTTCGCGTTATCCTAATAAAGGCTATCTTTATATGAAGAAAGTTATAGATAACTTTGGAACAAACAGCAGAGGGGGGATTTTTGAATATGATGATCCGGAACATGCCAGATGGGCAAATGTTCTCGAACGAGGTGTGTGGTTCACCGGGTATTGGCGAGTTCCATGGCAAGCATGGACGGTACGCATAAAAGATATAGATATAGAAAAGAAACGGGTTACGCATAGTGTCGGAATCGAAACTCAAAATGGGAATGATGTAGGAATATACGGAGGTATTGGTTCTAAATATAATCGCCCTTATGGTTCTGGTAAAGAGAATTATTATGTGGAGAATTTATTAGAAGAAATAGATATAGAAGGAGAATGGTGTATTGATTTTATGACTCAGAAATTATACTTATTGCCACCTGCTAATTTTGATGAGACACTGTTGAGTATTATATCCTCCAAAGGCCCTATAATTCATATTAAAAATTCTGATAAGATAGAAATCGAAAATATTTCTTTCAAAAATCATTTAGATGATGGTATTGTAATAGAAGATGCAAAACAGAATCTGATTGCTGGATGCCGTTTTAATAATATATTAGGTAATGCGGTGATAGTCAGAAATGGTAAATACAACACTATAAAGAGTAATGATTTCTCTCATATTGGTCGAACATGTATTGAGGTGTCTGGCGGTAATAGAAAAGATTTGATTGCTTGCGACCATATTATTGAGAATAACTATTTTACATGTTTCGGCGTCATACAGCAGAGTTATGCTCCTGCTGTGAAATTAGGACAATTTACTACGGGGATTGGTGTAGAGGAAGGCAATGCCGTAGGCATAGTTGTACGTCACAATTTAGTGCATAATGCTCCTCATGCAGCTTTTATTTATGGTGGGAACAATAATATCTTGGAATATAACGAGGTTTTTGATATTGCGAGAGTCACTGGTGATGTCGGCGCTTTTTATAGCCGTTGGGATTGGACTGCAAGGGGAAATGTGCTGCGTTACAATTTTGTTCATCATGTGCCACGGGCCAATGCCTTTTATGCAGATGATGGACATGCCGGAGACTCTATCTATAACAATGTTATACATCAGGCTGTCTCTGGGACAATAATTGGTGGAGGACATTACAATTATATATGTGACAATATCTATTTCAATTGCAGTTCGGCGGGTATAAGCATTGATGCACGTGGAAAGCAGAGGAATTATAATGCGCAGAATCCGGATTTCAATCATTTGTTTGAGGTCTTTCAAATAAATGAAGGACATTGGGATCATATTTATCCACAAATGAGCCGATTTTTAAGAACGAAACATTTGGAACTTCCCATAGGGAACAATATTGAAAGTAATATTTTTATCAATTGTCATCTTGGATTACGTAAAGAGGGGAAGCTGGAAGATTTCCGTTATTCTCATTTCAGCAATAATGAAGATTTGTCTTTGCCGGATTCTATTTATGAAGAAATGTTTCAAATGAAAAGTTTGAAATGCCTGCAAAACCTCATTCCAATAGAGAAATATCGTTTAGAGGAATGCGGGTTATATATAGACAATTATCGTACTCAATTGCCCGATAGAGAAGGACTGTTAAATTCAATAAAAAAACAAAAGGCAGGTTTTGATTCTATTGAAGATCAAAAAATAACTAATAGTAACCAACAATAACTTCTACGAAATGAAAAGAGCTTTATTCTTACTTTATGGATTAAGCTGTTTTTTTTGGCACAGTTTATCCGCACAACTTCCGGTTATTATGGACATGGTTCATCATAATCCAGGAGAAGCATTTACGGTAAGCAAGTTTAATGATCCGAAAACGTTGGCTCAATATGGGTTCAATGCACAAGTAGTAAATGAGTTTCAATCTGTCCATACAGCTATAACTTATGATAGTTTGAATGAATGTATTTGTCCGGTTGGTTCGAAAGAGCGATTATGGGTTGATTCCATTGCCAATAGAATTCAGCTCAAAATAAAGGCAATACACAAGGCCGGATTGGAAGCGTATTACTTTACAGATATAATAGTTCTTCCTAAACGGCTTGTAGAAATATATCGGGATGAGATTTGTGATGCAAGCGGAAGAGTTGATTTCACGAGGGAGAAAACGCAAGAAATTCATCGTATTATGCTCAGAGAAATATTTAAACGCTTCCCAACATTAGATGGGCTTGTAATCCGAGTGGGAGAAACTTATCTGCAAAATACACCTTATCATACGGGAAACGGACCGATACCGAGAGATGAGAAATCTTGGGAGCACAATTCCTTGTATAAGACAGACGGAGGAGAAGCCATCCATCGTTGTTTAATAAATCTTTTAAGAGAGGAAGTTTGTGTACGGCTGAATAAAAAAATATTCTATCGAACATGGGATTTTGGGTATTTCCATGTTAATCCACAATATTATCTAAGTGTGACTGACAGTATTGAACCCCATCCCAATTTGTATATGTGTGTCAAACATGTGCAAGGCGATTATCATCGAACATTCAAATTTAATCCCACTTTAGGCATTGGCCGACATAAACAAGTGGTTGAGATAGAATGCCAGCGAGAATACGAAGGGAAAGGGGCTTATCCTAATTATATAGCTGATGGCGTATTAAATGGCTTTGAGGAATTAAAATCAGATCCTCATCCTTATTGCCTAAATCATTTTAAGCAAAATCCATTATTTGCGGGAATTTGGACTTGGTCACGAGGAGGAGGATGGAGAGGTCCTTATATAAAAAATGAATTATGGTGTGATGTAAATGTGGCTGTACTTGCTAAATGGGCTAATAATATGTCGTTGACAGAAAAAGAAATAATTGATTGGTATGCGAAAAATCATGGATTTGAGGGCACGGATATAAAACGTTTTCATCAGTTAGCTCTATTATCAGCTGATGCGATCGTCAGAGGGCGTGCTTCGTTGATAATGCCTGTTAATGTCTGGTGGACAAGAGACCAGTTTATAGGTGGATTGAAAGAGTTAAAAAAGAACTTAGAAATGATTGTAGCATCAGGTTTAACAGACAAAATGATAACAGAGAAACAAGAAAGTACAAACATATGGAAGAAAATAGTTCAGCTCGCGAATCAGATACAAACCGGTCATCCGGAAATGAGACATTATTTGCGCACTTCTGCCGAATACGGATTTTTGTTATACTCCATTTATGAACAAGGTTGGATTATTATGCTTAAAGGGCATGAAGGTGATAAATCGGGGAGATATGATGTTAGGACAATTGAGAAAGCAATTGCTCAATATGATTTGTTATGGGAGAAATACAATTCATTCGTTAAGACACATGTGGATTGTGCTACAGCTTATGAACCTTACAGTTTTGATTTTAACAATCCACCGCAATATCATAACTTGCAAGAAGGGTTGAGGCCTGCTGTAGATAGATATAGAAATATTGTTAAAGCGCAAAAATAAAATTATGAAAAAGTTTTTTATTATTTTTCTGCTACTGTTATTTATTTCTGCTCAAGCAATAACAGCTCAAATGCAGTCTTCAAAAGATAAATATACGATTTTACTGACTGGAGCCTCGTTTGCTTCTCCCCCTAACGGTTGGTTTGAAATTGGTTGTCGAGAATTGGGCGCGAATCCAATTAATAGAGCTGTCGGAGGAGAGGCTATAGCAAATACTGCCAATAGAATGGAAGACGGCACTCTTTATTCTCCGGAGGAACTGGAAATAATAGATGCCTTAGTCATCATGCAAGTTCATAACAAAGATGTATATGAAGAATTGCAACTAAAAGATAATTATACTGATTATGAGTTACCTTTTGATCGCAGCAATTATGCGGCTGCTTACGATTATGTTATCAAACGGTATATCGCAGAATGTTATGAATTAAGAAATAATCCCCAATCTCGGTATTATAACACACCTTATGGTAAACCTGTAATTATCGTATTGTGTACACATTGGCATGACTGCCGTACAGTTTACAATGAAAGTGTTAGAAAGCTCGCTCAAAAATGGGGACTCCCATTAGTTGAATTCGATAAATATATAGGCTTCTCTAAAAATGTATTACATCCGGTCGTGCGGAAGCCATTCAGTGTATTGTACTCCACTGATACGCAAGAGACTGAAGGCGTTGTTTATGGGCATCATCCTATACGTGGAGAACAATCATACATACAACAGCGTATGGCGGCTATTTTTGTTGACACTATGATGAAAATTTTGCCGTTAAAATAAGATTTGCAATGATTTATTACATAGTCACGATAAACATCTAAATTATGAAGAGGATTTTTGCATGTATATTTTTCTTTTTCATGTTGGTTTCCCAAACTATAGGAGCTATGGGATCAGGAGCAGAACAGTCTATTGAATATGTAAACAAGACAGAACGCATGTCATGGTGGACAGCAGGCAGGTTCGGATTATTCATACATTGGGGATTATATTCTATGCCGGCTCGGCACGAATGGGTTAAAAGCAGAGAGAAAATGACTGACTCCATTTATGACAGATATATGGAATATTTTAATCCGGATTTATATAATCCTCAAGAGTGGGCGCGTTTAGCTAAGAATGCTGGTTTTAAGTACGTTGTTTTTACAACAAAACATCACGATGGATTTTGTATGTGGGATACTAAATATAGTGATTATAAGATAACTAATACTCCCTATCGGAAGGATGTCTTGGATCCTTTGGTGGAGGCATTCCGTAAGGAGGGGATGCGCATTGGTTTTTATTATTCACTAATAGATTGGCATCATCCGGACTTCGCCATTGACCGTAATCATCCATTAATGCCACAAGATCCAACAAAACTTGAAAAACTTAATCAAAAGCGTGACATGTCGAAGTATAGGGAATATATGAAGAAGCAGCTGACTGAATTGCTGACTGAATATGGTCAGATTGATGAATTATTTTTAGATTATACATATGATACAGGAGAATATGGGAAAAATAAAAATGATTGGGATTCGGAAGGTATTGTTCGACTTGCCCGGAGTTTGCAGCCACAAATAATTATCAATAATCGGCTGGGGCTTCCTGAGGATAGTCAAGGATGGGATTATATTACTCCTGAGCAATTTATGCCACAAGAATGGCCTACTATTCATAATCAACGAGTCCCTTGGGAGACTTGTCAGACATTCTCCGGTTCTTGGGGCTACAATCGGGATGAGGAGAATTGGAAGAGTACACACCAATTGATTGTCATGTTGGTTGAGACTGTAAGCAAGGGCGGTAATCTGCTTTTGAATGTGGGACCTACCGCAAGAGGTATTTTTGATAAACGAGCCGTAGAACGTTTGACAGGATTAGGCGAATGGATGAAATTTCATCATGATGCCATTTATGAATGTACTGCTGCGCCTTCAGAATATGAGTGCCCCAATAATTGTATTCTTACCTATAATCCTAAAACAAAGCGTTTGTACATTCACGTATTAGAGTGGCCTTTCAAATCGTTGTATTTGAAGGGATATAGAGGAAAAATAAAATATGTACAATTGTTGAATGACCGTTCTGAGCTAAAATTCCATACAAATACGGAGCGTGGAAGCCATACGACAGAAAACACCCAAGCTAATGATGTAATAATCACTTTACCTGCGAAGCAACCTGATGTAGAGGTTCCCGTAATTGAAATTATCCTAGACACCGATATATAATCAATAAATAATGAGACTAAATTGAAAGGATTAAAGAAAACTATCAGACAAAGTTTGTTTAATCCTTCAAATCCGCATCACAAGAAATATTCTAACGTATATTCTAATAGAACAGACTGACAAAGAGGTACAGATAATCCACATTGTTCTGGTCAGTCTCGAAGAGGATCTTATCTTCCCGGGCCAACCACCCGACAGTCAAATTGAAGGATGAACTCATCGGCTCCATACGTGAAAGGTTCGAGCAACAGAAACGCGAACTAATGGAGGCTTTTGCACGAAAGCTTGCCGCCAAGGACAATGAAATGTCCCGGCTCAAAGGCTAGAAACCGAAAGGAGGGAAAGAAAGTTCTCCTTCTCTCTCATCTTCTGAAGATGCCGTTCCTCTTACGCCGGTAGGGCAGGCATTGAGAATCAAACAGCTTGAGCAACAGAAGTCGGACTTTCAATCAACTTGCTCTGATGAATTGGATAGAGATTGCTTCAGATCTTCACCCCATACGCCGACGGTGGCAGGTTGCCATTTGTGGACAAGCAGGTTCACCCATCCCTGGCTGTATTCTTAATCCGACGGAACACCTCGCATAAGTATTCTACAGGGTCCAGTTTATGAGCCCAGATGTTTGCAAAGTAGGACATAAGACGGGTAAAGCGGATATCAGCAGCCGGACTGCCTGCGAAGAAGCTGTTGTTACGGTATTTTGCGATACGCCGGATCTGTCTTTCGCATACGTTATTCGAGAGGTCTATGCGGCCATCCTCCAAGCAGCGGAGCATGCAGGGATATTCTTTTAGGACATAATCCACCGCCTTGAGAAGTTCGGGTTCTTCTTCCTCCTCGAGGTCCTTGACCTGTTTATCTTCATGGAAGATATAATCAAAGACCTTCAATATCGCCTTGGTGTGTTCAGAAACATCCTTCAACTTGAAGGACGGACTTCGCATATGAACCATACAGGCTATCCGTTGTATCAATTCTCCTACATCGCAGCACTTATAGATATTGGCACCATCAGTGTATAAAAGTATGCGTTCAATCACTTCTTTAAAAGATTCATTGACAGCTTCATGTGTCTACCGTCCCCAGCCATGAAAAACGAACTGGGTCAGACTATACAGGGGAGAAGAAAATCCAACATAAAAATGCAGCGTTATGTGAAAAAGACTGGAAAGAT
This sequence comes from uncultured Bacteroides sp., assembly GCA_944322275.1. Taxonomy (GTDB): domain Bacteria; phylum Bacteroidota; class Bacteroidia; order Bacteroidales; family Bacteroidaceae; genus Bacteroides. The sequence continues at coordinate 7,880 of CALUOV010000202.1, forward strand.
TGCAAAGGATGTTGGTCATTGTAAACAAACTAAAAGGGTAGTTGACGTATGTGCCCTAAGATTATTCATTCTTTATTCATCATTCTTCATTTATTCCAATTCATTATCTGTAAGCAGATGACTTGATTCTATGTCCTCCATACACAGGATGTATATCCTCCGATGCGGGGATATACATCCTTGCTACTTGGGATATACGTCCTCGCATCGGAGGACATAGAATGAAGTAGGTTTTATCTTCAAACTTTCCCCAAACTCATAGCCTACTTTTGCCGGAAAAAACGGAAGTAGACTATGACACGATTCATATTTCTTTTCTTATTATCCCTTCTTTGCCTGTACGCCTACGGGCAAAGACGCGGCCGTTCGCTGCCCGATTACCTGGAAGCAG
>CALUOV010000203.1 GCA_944322275.1 uncultured Bacteroides sp.
TGCTTCCCGAATTGCAGAAATATATGCCGGGATATGAGAAGACAAAAAGATATTTCATACGTACTAACCTCTACAAATATCTGACAGAGAATGGTGATTTGGAACGAGCCATGACAAATTCTGAAAGACTCTGTCAACTTTGCCAAGAATCACCGGAAGATTTGAAGGCATACTCTGAGATACATAAGGTCATAATGTTGCTTCATGAAATTAAGTAGAATATAACAAATTGTCGTTCAATTATTTAAGAAGTAGTAATAAACTCACATTACCTAAGGATTTCATATGATAGAAAGATTAATTATACACAATTTTAAAGGCATTAAAAATGCTGATATTCCTTTTCATGCATATAAAAACGTCATCGTTGGCAACAATGGTGCAGGAAAGAGTACAATTATGGAAGCCTTATCTTTGGCAATGGGGTATGGGCTAAATAAACTTGAGGTTACACCGCATCTATTTCATATTGATTGCATTAGAGAATTTAGGGAGACTAAGATACCTCCAATCATTACTATTGAGGTTATCATTAGTGGGGTAAAAGATGAATTTTCAGGGACTAACAATACTTTACGAACTAATCTACGAGGGTTACAGCTAAAGATATGTTTTGATGAGGATTATACAGACTTGTTTAAAGCAGAAAAAGAGGAGTGTACTCAGATTCCATGTGAATATTATCGGGTCGAACGAAATTGGTTTTCAGATGCTCCTGTTAAACAACAACTAATTCCGTATAATGTAATGCTTGTTGATTCAAGTTCTGCATATTTCAACGTTTCTTCAAACCAATATATGGCGAATTTACTGAAGAAATATATTGGCGAAGACAATTTGGTCAAAGTGCAGTCTTCTTTACGTCATTTAAGGGAAAAGTTTGAGGGGGAGGATGCTATTGACAAAATCAATCAAACATTAAATGGGGAAATCGAAAACCTTAAAGTCTCAATAGATGTTACATCAAACATCATTTTTCGAAACATTCTGTGCCCATTTTTGGATGAAATTCCCATTGGACAAATAGGAGAAGGAGAACTGTGCATACTAAAAACTTTGCTGTCAATCGATAAGTCTCATTTGATGGATAAGCCGAAAATTGTAATTATTGAAGAGCCAGAAACACACCTTTCTCACACAAAAATGTATGAACTCATTAGAAAAATTGAGGATAACCTTAACGATAATAAGACCCAACTCATAGTTACGACTCATAATAGTTTTGTTGCTAACAAACTGGATTTGTCTAATCTCATTTTGATAAACAATGACAATGGAATTATAAACACATATAAACCGCGCAAAGAGGATAAAGAAATGTTCAGTTTTTTTACGAAGATATCTAATTATCCGACGCTCCGTTTAATCCTTTGCAAGTCTGCTATCTTGGTTGAAGGTCCTACAGATGAGATGGTTATAACATATTATTATAAAAAGAAATATGGTCGCCATCCCTTTGATGATGGAGTTGAGTTAATCACTGTAGATGGCGTAAAGTTTAAACGGTTCGTAGAATTAGCAAAATCGTTTAATAAACAAGTTGCTGTTGTAACTGATAATGATGGATATTCTTCAGACGAACTGCCTTCTCATCGAGGTTTGGATGAAATTCCCAATAACATAAAAATGTTCACTGAAGTTGATACAACTATTAAGACTTTAGAGCCTTCTTTCGTAAAAACAAATGCAGATAAATTACAGGAGTTGTCGAATATAGTCAGGCAAAAGAAGGTAAATCCTGATGCAGAAGCAGACCTGATAGAGTTTATGAGTGGAAATAAAACCGAGTGGGCTTATCGCCTATTGACAAAAATTGATTCAACAGACTTTAAAACACCAAGATATATTGTAGAAGCGATTAATTGGATTAGGGGAAATGGTAAATAATACAATTTACATAGCAGCTGCAGGTGCCGGGAAAACAACATTCCTTCTTAGGCAAGCTGTAGAATTATATCAGAAGGGTCTACCTGATGGCAAAAAGATTTTAATTATCACGTACACGGATAATAATCAGAATAATATTCGCCAAAAGTTTCTCAATGAGTACGGATTAATTCCCAAAGACATTGTCATTCTAGGCTGGTTTACATTTTTACTTACCTACTGGATTAGACCTTTTAAAGGAACTGTTATTGAGCAACTATATAATCGGCATGTCGGTATGTCGTTTGTAGAAGGAATTTCTGGAACTAAAACGCTCCCGGGCGGACGAATCATAACAACTTACCACAACGATACAGAAAAGTTCTTGGATGGTTCGCTAAAACATCTGTATTCTGACAAGATGGCTGAATTTGCATACAAATGTTGGGAACAGAACAAAGCAGATTTATTAGATCGAATGTCCAATATTGCTGATACGATTTTTATAGATGAAGCTCAAGATTTAGCGGCATGGGACTTTGAAATAATAAAAATACTAATCAGGTCAGGTCAAGTTAATTGCATTCTTTATAGCGACCCAAGACAAAGTACATATAAAACATCTGCTTCTGCAAAATATTCCAAATATTCAGGAAATATTGCATTGTTTGCAGAAAACGAAATCAATCAAAAAAGGAGAAAATTCGTAACTATTGATACTACTACATTGTCAAAGTCTCATAGATGCGATGCTTCTATATGTACCTTTGCTTCGTCTATCTTACCATATTTCCCTGTTACGGAAATGTGTTTATGTGCAGAATGTATGAATAGGCGGGAAGCCTATGCTTTACCTAAGGGGGTTTTCCTTGTAAAAGAACAAGACATACAAAAATTCGTAGACGTCTATAACCCATTATCATTGATATGGGATAAAAAGGTTAAAGTGAAAATTCAAACCAAATCTGTTTTAAACTGGGGGGAAAGTAAAGGACTACAAGCTGACGCGACATTAATTTATATGACGAAAATTTTACTCAACTGGTATAAGCTTCCAATGAAGTCAAGGAAAAACATTTCACGAGAAACTCTCCATAAGTTCTATGTTGCAGTTACTCGTGCTAAATATGCTGTTGGTCTTATAGTTCCTAATAATTTTGATAATACCATTATTTCTCTTCCCTTTTGGAGGGAAATTTAATAAGCCTACTGAATCAAATAGAATATTTCTGTAGGCTTGTTATCCCCCAGGCCGTCCGAGAACTAAGTTTGACCTATCATTCTGTCATGCTGAACGTCAGTGAAGCATCTCCCATTGGCAGAAGTGGGTAGGAGATTTTTCACTTCGTTCAGAATGACAGCGCAAAATGAAAGCCGTACAAGAACTCTCGGACAAGCCCCCCCATCATTATATTGGCTTTATTATCTTCTATTATACGAATGTGAATCTTCATTTGTCAAGTGATATTTGGATTATTTTTTGTGGAAAGCACTTCTTTTATATATTGTTTTTGTGCATCATCTATTCCAAAGAGCTTGTATAACTGTATATTAACATCTCTATTATAGTCAATTAAGCCATTATTGTCAGTATAATCTAATAAATCAGGAACTTTCTTCGCCAAGGATGTCAAGGATTCATCTGTCATCAAAAAAGCAAAGCGTATTATTTCGCTGGTTGCATATTTGAAGAAATTGCGTGCTTCCTTTTCTGTTCCGAAAGTTTTCAATGCGACCCTTGAACGTCCAAACGCACTATAATTGTCTATAATAGCAATTTGATTGCTTCGTTTTTGTCCTCCAGCATTCGC
>CALUOV010000204.1 GCA_944322275.1 uncultured Bacteroides sp.
CTGACATGACCAAAAATCGGGTGCCTCTAAGCGCCCTTTTTTTGTCCACATTTCAGAAAATCGTATTTTGCATTTGATAATCAGCGTGTTATGAGGGGGCTAAAACGACTGCTTTATCTTTTCGCGGCCGCGTCTGCTTCCGCATCGGGCTGAGTGCCGATGTTTGTCAGCCATTTTCATGAAAAAGCGTTTTTCTGCAAAAACCTGACAGCCTTACAGTCTGACAGATGACAGTTAGATAAACTTCGATTTTCTGCTCTCTTCCCCCGGATGGAGAAAAGTGTTAATAATTTTAATATATTATATATATATATATAATATATTAGTTGTAATATTATCTTCTTCTCTCCAGCCGTTGAATCGCAAATTACTAACTGTCATCTGTCAGCTGTAAGACTGTAAGGGGAAGCGGGGCGGTGAGGGTGAAGCGGTGTGTGTAAAAAAAGTTTTCTTCATCGGAGCGGCAGCCGATGGGGTGGGGAAGAGGCCCGGCACGGCTCATTTTGCCCCCGTTGTAATCGGCTGATTGTCAATGGCAAAATACGATTTTCTGAAATGTGGACAAAAAAAGGGCGCTTAGAGGCACCCGATTTTTGGTCATGTCGTGCAGAGTGTTTATCTTTGCAGCGTGAGGGGAACAAAAAAAATTGCAATCATTTCTTTTTCCGGCTTTTACGCGTGTAGCGCCCGCGGCTTTTCCCTTCGTCTTTTCTCGCGGAGGTGCGGGGACGGTATTCGGGCGCAGGCCCCAGCTCGGCGGGGAGGGGTATCTTGTAGATGTCTTTTTCGAGGAACCGCTCGATGGTGTGAAACTTGGTCTGCTCCTTCTCGCTCACGAAGGTGATGCCTACGCCGTCACATCCCGCGCGGGCGGTACGTCCGATGCGGTGGACGTAGTCCTCGGCATCGTGGGGCACGTCGAAGTTGATGACCAGGCGGATGTCGTCGATGTCGATGCCTCGGGCCACGATGTCGGTAGCCACCAGCACGTTGATGTGTCCGGCCTTGAAGGCGTACATCACTTCGTTGCGCTGGGCCTGCTCCAGGTCGGAGTGCATTTCGCCTACGTTGAGTCGCATCTGTTTCAGCGCGCGGGCCACTTCTTTCACCTTTATCTTGGACGAGGCGAAGATGATGACGCGCTGGGGCACCTCGTCGCTGAAAAGGCTGCGGATGATGCCCAGCTTCTGATTCTCGTAGCACACGTAGGCGGCCTGCAGTATTTTGTCGGCAGGGCGTGACACGGCCAGCTTCACCTCGGCCGGGTCGTGGAGGATGTTTCGGGCCAGCTGCTGTATCTTGGCGGGCATGGTGGCGGAGAACATGACGGTCTGCCGCTCGCGTGGCAGGTATTTCACGATCTGCATGATGTCGTCGTAGAAGCCCATGTCGAGCATGCGGTCGGCCTCGTCCAGTATGAAGTAGGACACTTTGGAGAGGTCTACGTAGCCCAGGTTGAGGTGGGCTATCAGGCGTCCGGGCGTGGCTATCACGACGTCCGCTCCCAGCGTGAGGCCTTTCTTCTGCTGCTCGAAGAGTACGCCGTCATTGCCTCCGTAGACGGCCACGCTGCTTACGGGCAGGAAGTATGAGAAGCCTTCCATCTGCTGGTCGATCTGCTGCGCCAGCTCGCGTGTGGGGGCCATGATGACGCAGTTGATGGCATCCTCGGGGTGCTCTTCTTCGGAGAGCCTGTTCAGTATGGGCAGCAGGTAGGCGGCCGTCTTCCCCGTCCCGGTCTGTGCCACGGCTATCAGGTCGCGGCCTTCCAGAATGGCGGGGATGGATTGCTCTTGTATGGGGGTGCATTCCTCGAAGTGCATCGCGTCGAGCGCGTCGAGGACATGATCGTTTAAGGGTAAATCGTAGAATTTCATGTTATACGTCTCGAATTTTGCGTGCAAATATACGATAAAAATGCGAGATGTGGGGCTTGTATCGCTTTTTATCGTTATATTTGTGACAGATTTTTAGAGACTATGTCATGAAGAAGAAAAACTTGTTATCCATTCTGTTGGCCCTGCTCTTGTGCGGAGGACCTGCCTGTGCCGGGGCTCAGGAGGCGCATGCTTTCCGGCTGGGCGAAAACCAATTCTGGCTGGACGGGAAGCCGTTTCAGATTATCTCAGGCGAGATTCATCCGTCACGCATCCCGGCTGAATACTGGCGTCACCGCATCCGCATGATAAAGGCCATGGGCTGCAATACGGTGGCCTGCTACGTGATGTGGAATTACCACGAGAGCCGTCCGGGCGTGTGGGATTTCGAGACGGGCAGCCACGACATCGAGCGTTTTATCCGCACCGTGCAGGAGGAAGGCATGTTCCTGCTGTTCCGTCCCGGTCCGTATGTGTGCGGCGAGTGGGACTTCGGGGGGCTTCCTCCCTATCTGCTTTCCGTGCCCGACATCAGGCTGCGCTGCATGGACCCGCGCTATACGGAGGCTGTGGAGCGGTACGTCAGGAAGCTGTCGTCCCTGGTGCGCAAGTATGAGGTGGGCAACGGCGGGCCCATCCTCATGCTGCAGGTGGAGAACGAATACGGGAGCTATGGAAACGACCGCGAGTACATGCGTTGGCTGCACGACTTGTGGCGGAGCGAGGGTGTGACGGTGCCCTTCTACACGGCCGACGGGGCTACGCCTCACATGCTGGAGGCGGGCACCCTGCCCGGAGTGGCCGTGGGGCTGGATCCGGCCAGCTCGGAGGCGGAGTTTGCCGAGGCGCTGAAGGTGCGCCCCGATGCCAGCGTCTTTTGCTCGGAGCTGTATCCGGGGTGGCTGACCCACTGGCGCGAGCCGTGGAACGGAGCCTCGACGGCCGACATCACCTCCAGCGTGAAGTGGCTGCTGGAGCACGGCAAGTCGTTCAATTATTACGTGATACACGGTGGCACGAACTTCGGCTTCTCGGCCGGAGCCAATACGGCGGCCGACGGCACCTATCAGCCCGACGTGACGAGCTACGACTATGACTCGCCCATCAATGAGCGCGGAGAGGCCACGCCCAAATACATGGCTCTGCGGGAGCTGACTCAGAAATACAGCAAGAAGAAGCTGCCCGACATTCCCGAGCCCGTCCCCGCCATCAGCTTCGGGGCCGTGCGTGCCGAGCGTTACGCCTCGCTGTGGGACAACCTGCCCGAGGCCCGCAAGCTGGTGCAGCCTGTGCCGATGGAGATGCTGGATCAGTATGAGGGGCTTATCCTCTACCGCACGCGCCTCGTGGGCCGTAAGAGCGGCACCCTGCGCGTGGAGGACGTGCACGACTATGCCACGGTGTTCCTCAACGGACGCTACGTGGGGACCATCGACCGCACGCTGGGGCAGAAGGAGATAGAGATTCCGGTGTGCAACGTTGAGAATCCTGTGCTTGATATTCTTGTCGAAGGCATGGGCCGGGTGAATTTCGCCGCTTACCTGGCCGACCGTAAGGGCATCACCGAGCGCGTGACGCTGGAAGGCATGACGCTGATGAACTGGGAAGCCTACAGCCTGCCCATGTCGGCCGAGTATGTGGCCTCGCTGAAGGCGGGCGAAACGGTCCGTCCCGGCATGTTCTTCAAAGCGACCCTCCAGTTGGATGAGCCGGGTGA
>CALUOV010000205.1 GCA_944322275.1 uncultured Bacteroides sp.
GGAAGCTCAGGGCGCTCACTTGGCCGAATTCACGTTTTGCCCAGAAGAGGCAGGTGGTGGAGTCCTGCCCTCCGCTGAACACCACCAATGCAGAAGATTTGTTGTTCATATCGTAAAATTTTATAAATTAAGCGGTTACAGCTCTCTTATTTTCCAGATTTTGTACGAGACGCCTTCGTCGTAGACGTCGCTGCCGTCGATGCGCTTCACGGCACGCACCACGCGCATGGTCAGCGGGAGTATGAGCACTTCGTAGAGCGATTTCAGCACCACCTGCACGCCCATCATCAGCAGCAGCTCGCTCCAGGCTATGACGCCCCCGAAGGCTATGGGGAAGAAGATGAGCGAATCGGCCGTCTCGCCCGCCAGCGTCGAGGCGATGGCGCGCCAGGCGAAGCGGCGTCCGCGGCTGGCTATCTTCATGCGGCTCATGACGTAGGCGTTGAGGAAGGAGCCGGCGAGAAAGGCCAGCAGGCTGGCGACCACGATGCGGGGCGCCATGCCGAAGACGAAGTTGAAGTGCTCCTCCCCTTCCCAGAAGGGCGCGGCAGGCAGGGCCACGGCGATCAGGCCCAGGGCGACCACGAAGAAATTCATGGCGAAACCGCTCCAGATGATGAGCCTCGCTCCGCGGAAGCCCCACACTTCGGCGATGCAGTCGTTGATGATGTAGGACACGGGGAAGACCAGCAGTCCGGCGGTGACGGTCAGCCCGCCCAGCTGAATGACTTTGGTTTCGAGCAGATTGGCTGCGATGAGGCATACGTTGAACACGATGCCCAGCAGCATGAACGATACGGATACGTTTTGCTTCATTGTTTCCTGTTTTTTACGTGGTTGAATCCTGGAATACACGGCCGCCCCCGCGTGGAGAGCGGCATTCCCTCAAAAAAAAAACGGCGCAAAGATAGGGCTTTCTTTCGGGGTATGCAAATAAAAAATCCGCCTGTCTTCAAAAAAAAAGCCCCCTCCTGCCCTACACTTCCTGCGCCTGCGCCGGGCGCGAAGCCGAGAGCATGTGGCGGGCGTAGAACCACACGCCGACGTAGGCCGCAAGGGGCACGACGAACGAGAGCGCCATGTTGCTGCAGTCGGCCACGAGGCCCATGAGCAGCGGGCCCACGACACCGCCCACGGGCGTCATCATCAGGAACGAGGAGGCGCGCTTGGTGTGGACTCCGAGCCCGCGTAGCGACAGGGCGAAGATGGTGGGGAACATGATGGCTTCGAAGGCGTATCCGCAGAGCAGGGCCGCGAGCGATATCCAGCCTGCGTTGCAGAGTACGAGCGCCGTGGTGAGCACCACGCCCGACGCGCACACGAACAGCATCTTCTCGGCCCGCACGCTGCGCATGATCCAGCTTCCGGCGAAACGTCCCAGCATGAAGAGCCCCAGCCCGCCGAACGAGAGCACCCACGAGGCCTCGCGGGCGTGCATCCAGCCTTGCTCCACCACGTAGTTGATGAAAAAGCTGTTGATGGATATTTCGCCAATCTCGTAGGCGAAGAGGGCTATCAGTCCGAAGACGAAAAGGCGGTGCTTCCACAGGCCTATCACATGGCCCTCGGTGTCCACCTCCTTTTCGTGCTCAATCTCGGGCAGCCTGACGCGTGAAAACACCAGCGCCACCAGCAGCACCACCACGCCCATGCATACGTAGGGCAGGGCCACGTTGCCGCTCCCCCGTCCGCCGTCGTCGGAAAACAGCAGCAGCCCGGTCAGGATGGGTGCGCAGATGCATCCCAGGCCGTTGAACGACTGGGCGAAATTCAGACGGCTGGCGGCTGTTTCCTTCGGCCCCAGCTCTGTGGCGTAAGGGTTGGCGGCCGTCTCCAGGAAGGTGAGCCCGCAGCCGATGACGAACAGGGCGAAGAGGAAGACGTTGAACGACATGTAGTGCTGCCCGGGGATGAAGATGAACGACCCGACCCCGTAGAGCAGCAGTCCGAACACCACGCCTCTGCGATAGCCGAAGCGCGTGATGAAAAGCCCCGCGGGGACGGCCATCACGAAGTAGCCCAGATACATCATGGCTTGTATCATGGCCGAGTGGGACTTGGTGATGTGCAGCAGCTCCTGGAAATGCTTGTTGAGCACGTCGAGAATGGCGTGCGCAAAGCCCCACAAAAAGAAAAGGGATATGATTAAGATGAAGGGAACCACATAGGATTCGCCTATCAAGGGATTTCGCTTTTGTCTCATTCTATCTATGCCATTTATTCGCATGCTTGTCCGGAGAGCACTTTGTCTATCTCATTCAGTTCCTCCTCACAGAAATCCGTGTTCCGCAAGGCCTTCAGGTTATCGTCCATCTGCTCTGTCGAGCTGGCGCCGATGATGACCGATGTGACCTGCCCGTCCTTCAGCAGCCACGCCAGGGCCATCTCGGCCAAAGTCTGTCCGCGGCGCAGAGCGATGCCGTTCAGCGCCTGAATGCGTGCCCTGACCTCGGGCGTAAGCGCCTCGGGCTTCAGGAAGGCGCCCCGTGCCATGCGTGAGTTTTGGGGGATGCCTTCGATGTATTTCGCCGTGAGCAGCCCCTGTGCGAGTGGAGAGAAGGCGATGAAGCCTGCCCCCTGCTGGCGCGCCTGCTCCAGGATGTGTGTCCGGGCAGGAGCCTGGTCGAACAGGTTATACCGCCCTTGATAGGCCAGGCAAGGCACATCGTGCTGGCGCAGGTATTGGTAGGCTCGTCCGGCCGCCTCGTAGGGGTATTTCGAAAGGCCCACGTAGAGCGCTTTGCCTTGGCGCACGATGTCGACCATCGCCTGCATGGTCTCTTCGAGCGGTGTCTCGGGGTCGTAGCGGTGCGAATAGAAGATGTCCACATACTCCAGGCCCATGCGCCGCAGGCTTTGGTCGATGCTGGCCATGAGCGACTTGCGCGAGCCCCATGTGCCGTAGGGCCCGGGCCACATGTCGTGCCCCGCCTTGGTGGAGATGAACAGCTCGTCCCGATAGGGTCCAAAGGATGACTTCATAATGCGTCCGAAGGTTTCTTCGGCGCTTCCGTTTGCGGGGCCGTAATTGTTGGCCAGGTCGAAATGTGTGATGCCGTGGTCGAAGGCGTGATGCAGCTTCCGCCGGCTTCCCGCCAGCGTGTCCACATCGCCGAAGTTGTGCCACAGGCCCAATGATATTTCGGGCAAGAGGACACCGCTCTGCCCCGCCCGCCTGTATTTCATGCCCGCCTGATAACGGTTTTCGGCCGGGCGGTAAACAGACTCTGTCATAATCTCTTTTCTCTTTTTCCTTGTTTTTTGTCTTATTTCTTGTAATTCTCCAGGCCCGTCTCCAGGAAATCCACATATTTGTCGATATCCTCATCGTACGAATAGGACTTGTTGAGCGGGTGGCCTTCGTTGTCTATCAGCACATAGAAGGGCTGTGCGTTGGCTCCGAACTTCATGCGCTGCAGGTAGCTCCATTTGTCGCCCACCGTGCGCAGGGTGCGCTCCTTGCCGTTCTCCGTCACCTTGACGGGCTGTGGCAGGCGCGTTTTCTCGTCCACGTAGAGCGTGATGAGCACATAGCCGTTGCGGATGAGGTCGCTCACCTTGGGGTCTGTCCATACGGCCAGCTCCATCTTGCGGCAATTCACGCATCCGTAGCCCGTAAAGTCCAGCATCACAGGCTTGCCGTGCTCGCGGGCGTACTTCATGCCTGCATCGTAATCATCGAACTGGGCATGGACTTCCTTCGTGTAAAGGTTGAAGTCCTGCGTCTGCATAGGCGGTGCGAAGGCGCTTACTGCCTTCAGCGGAGCGCCCCACAAGCCGGGCACCATGTACACGGCAAAGGCTAGCGAAGCCAAGGCCAAGAAGAAGCGGGGCACGCTGACGTGCGTATTGTCATCATCGTGTGGAAACTTGATTTTGCCCAGCAGGTAGAAGCCCAGCAGGCCGAAGAGCGCAATCCATAGGGCGAGGAATGTCTCGCGGTCGAGGATGCCCCACCCGTAGGCCAGGTCGGCCACGGAGAGGAACTTCAGGGCGAAAGCCAGCTCGATGAAGCCCAGCGTCACTTTCACGACGTTCATCCATCCGCCCGACTTGGGCATGCTTTTCAGCCACGAGGGGAAGAGGGCGAAGAGCGTAAAAGGCAGAGCCAGCGCCAGGGCGAAGCCGAACATGCCGACGGCCGGCCCCACGATGCTGCCCGTAGTAGACACCTCCACCAGCAGGAAGCCGATGATGGGCCCCGTGCACGAGAAGCTGACGAGCGACAGCGTGAAGGCCATCAGGAAGATGCTGATGAGGCCCGTGGTCTGCTCGGCCTTGCTGTCCACCGCGTTGCTCCACCTGGAGGGCAGCGTTATCTCGAACGCCCCGAAGAAAGAGGCCGCAAACACCACCAGCAGGAGACAGAAGAAGATGTTGAACACGGCGTTGGTAGAGAGCGCGTTCAGGGCGCTGGGGCCGAAGATGGCAGTGATAATCAATCCCAATGCCAAATAGATGACGATGATGGACGCACCGTACGTGCAGGCGTCGCGGATGCCTTTCTTCTTGTCCTTCGTGCGTTTGAGGAAGAAGCTCACCGTCATGGGGATGATGGGCCACACGCACGGGGTGAACAACGCCAGCAGTCCGCCTATGAAGCCCATGCCGAAGACGTAGAGCCACGACAGGTCACGCTGCGCCACCGTCTCGCCAAAAGCGTTCAGCTCGTCGATGACAGGCGCCCAAAGGTCACCTTCCGCACCGTCGGACACCAGCATCTGTGTGGGCCCGTCCGCACCGCCTATGATGGCTGTGGAGACTTCGTCCTTGGCATCCTCATTATTATTATTGTTATTATTGTTGGTATTATGGACCGATGCTTGTGCCGTGCCTTTGTAGCTGAATTCCACCTGCGTGGGCGGCAGGCAATTCTCGTCATTGCAGGCGCCATATTCCAGATAGCCGGTTATTTCGTAAGCCCCTCCCGTCAGTTTCAGCGTCTGGGCGAATTGGGCGGTGCCTTCAAAGTAGCGCACCTGCATCTCGAACAGATTGTCGAATGCGCTCACCTCTTTGCCCACAGGGCGCAGTCCTCCTACGGCTTCGGCACCCGCGAGGCGGTCGGTGTTGAACGTGGCCGAGATGGGTCCCCCGTCGCCAAGGTCGGTCGAATAGACATGCCATCCGGGGTCGATGGTGCCTGTAAATACAATCTCCACCTCGTCCGCGGACACGGTCTTCAGTTCGGTCTTAAACTTCACCGGCTCCTGTATCTGAGCCTGCGCGGTCAGGGTCACGAGGAAGGTCAGCAGGGAAAAAACAAGTTTCTTCATCGGGAAAATAAAAAATGTATCAATGTTTCACGAAAAAAAATGAGGGGGGGGAGGTCAAATCTCATAATCCACGCATGCCCGGCTCTCCCTGACCTCAGCCAGGAGCTTTCCGGCGGCCACGTGGTCGGGATGCGCGGCATAGGCGCGCACATCGTCCAGTGTGTCGAACTCGCTGTACAGGGCGATGGTCCACGTCTCGTCGGGATTCATGTTGAGCCCCACTTCAATCTTGCGTATCACGTCTATCTTTGGCGGAAGCGCCAGGATGGCTTCCTTGAAGCGGAGGGCAGCCGTGCGGCGAGTCTCCTCCGGCATGTCGTTTCTCAGTTTGAACAACACAATGTGCTTTACCATAACTTTTATGTCTGATTATTTATTTCAACCCGCAAAGATAGCGATTTGTATCATATGGCGAAGTAGGGACAAGGAGTTTTTTTAATCTTTTGGGGACGGATATGAAAAATATGTTTTATATTTGCAGATATTCAGATAATGAAAAAAGCAAAGCAATCATGTTAATCATCGGAATAGCCGGCGGCACAGGGTCGGGAAAGACCACCGTCGTGAAGAAAATCATCGAGAGCCTGCCTGCGGGCGAAGTGGTGCTGCTTCCACAGGACTCGTACTACAAGGACAGCAGCCATGTGCCCCTGGAGAAGAGGCAGAGCATCAACTTCGACCATCCCGACGCCTTCGACTGGCCGCTCCTCACCCGGCAGGTGGCGGCCCTGCGGCGGGGCGAAAGCGTGGAGCAGCCAGTCTACGAATACGTCACCTCCTCACGCCTGCCCGAGACCATACACATCGAGCCGCGCGAAGTCATCATCATCGAGGGCATCATGGCTCTCTATGACCCCTGTCTGCGTGCCATGATGGACCTCAAGGTGTTTGTAGACACCGACCCCGATGAGCGCCTCATCCGCGTCATCCAGCGTGACGTGCTGGAGCGCGGACGCACCGCCGAGGCCGTCATGGAGCGTTACACCCGCGTGCTGAAACCCATGCACCTGCAGTTCATCGAGCCCTGCAAGCGCTATGCCGACCTCATCGTGCCCGAAGGTGGAGACAACCAGGTGGCTATCGACATACTGACGATGTACATCAAACGGCACATTAATGAATGAAAAACGAAAAATGAAGATTCTATTGGCGACAGGCCTCCTGCTCCTGCTGGCCTTCGCCTGCGTGGGGCGCCACAGACACGTGCCCGACAAAAACGCAGCCCACGACCTGCCCGCCATACAGGACTCCGGGCGACTCGTGGTGCTCACCCTTTACAGCTCTACGTCCTATTTCATGTATCGCGGGCAGGACATGGGCTTCCAGTACGAGCTGGCCGGACAGTTTGCCCACAGCCTGGGACTGGAGCTGGAGGTGAAGGTGGCGCGCGGCGTGCGCGACATGGTGCGCATGCTCCGTGCCGGCGAGGCCGACCTCATAGCCTACGCTCTGCCCGAGACCAAGGAGTGGAAAGACAGCCTGCTCTATTGCGGACAGAAAATCATCACCCATCAGGTGCTGGTGCAACGTCGTTCGCGGGGGGTGAAGCCTCTGAATGATGTCACTCAACTCGTAGGTAAGGACATTTACGTGAAGCCCGGCAAATACTACGACCGCCTGGTGAACCTGAATAACGAGCTGGGCGGAGGCATCCGCATCCACGTGGTGAGGGCCGACAGCCTGACGCACGAGGACCTCATCGCCCAAGTGGCCCGGGGCGAGATAGCCTACACGGTGAGTGACGACGACGTGGCACGGCTCAACCGAACCTACTTCCCCCAGCTGGACGTCAGCCTGCCCGTCAGCTTCGACCAGCGCTCCTCCTGGGCCGTGCGACCCGACTGCCCCCTGCTGGCACAGGCCGCCGACCGCTGGCATCGGGACAATGCCGCCTCGCCCGACTACAAAGCCAGCGAGAAGCGTTACTTCGAGCAGAGCAAATCCACTCCCCATACACCCATCCTCTCCTTGCGCCGGGGCGTCATTTCCCACTACGATGACCTCTTCAGAAAATACGCTCCCACCATTGGCTGGGACTGGCGGCTGCTGGCCTCGCTGGCTTACAACGAAAGCAATTTCGACACCACGGCCGTTTCTTGGGCAGGCGCCAAGGGACTGATGCAACTCATGCCCGCCACCGCCCGTGCCATGGGTATCCCTCCGGGACGCGAGCAAAACCCCGAGGAGAGCGTCCGGG
>CALUOV010000206.1 GCA_944322275.1 uncultured Bacteroides sp.
CAAAGACACAGGAGCTGCAAAAAAAATGGGCACTACCATGACCTTCCTAAAGCTCCATAGCCGCGGATGTACCATCGCTCACATGGGAGACAGCCGTGTGTATCACATCCGTCCGGGAAAGAGCGCTTCCGACACCCGCATCCTTTTCCAGACCAAAGATCACTCACTGGTCAATGACCTGATAGCCATCGGTGAACTGACCGAGGAAGAAGCCAGAAATTCACGCCAGAAGAACGTCATCACCCGTGCCATGCAACCCCACATGGAGCATCGCCCTAAGGCCGATGTCTATCATAGTGCAGACATCCGTCCGGGCGACTATTTCTATCTTTGTTCCGATGGTATGCTGGAGAATATGGAGAATCCGCAAATCTGTTACAACTTCTCCGAAGCCGCCGGCACGGACGAAGAAAAGGTACATAGACTGACTCAGGCCACTTCCGAAAATCGGGACAACCATACCGCCATCATCGTACACGTCATGGAGGTCATGGATCCCATAGAGGGGAAAAAGCCCACACCCGCAAAAACTCCGTCAGCTCCAACCCCTATCATGGCCGAAGTGCATGATGAAGACGAGAAGGAAATCCCGAGTGCGACTCCTAAAAAAGAAATGATTATGGAGGATAACAGGCCAATGCCTTCCCCTTCACACGCTTCATTACCACAAAAGTCCAAACGGAAAAGCCGTACTTTCCTATACTTCATCATTGCCCTGATTGCGGCGTTTGCCATCGCCTTTTTTGTCGTCCATTTTCTCATCTTAAGCAAAGAAGGTGAAAAGGGGGAAACAGACGTACAAGAACCCGTAAAAACCGAAGAAAGAGTGGAAAATAAGCGTGAAGAAGTTGGGGCACGAAGTGAACCTAGGAAACAAGATGAGGGGAAAGAACCAGAAGTGAGTACTCCTGAGAAAACTCAACCTGATACGGAAGAGGATGCCGAGCACCCATCGGTTCAAACTCTAACTTCTAATGAAGCATCCCAACCCGAGGGAGAAGATAACGAAGAAGGGGAAGAAGTTTTGAATAGCGATGAAAATCAAATGCAAAAAATTGTAACTGAGCAACAAAATAAGAATGAGCTGCAAAATAAGATAGAATAACCATGAAACTCACCACCTTACAAAATGGGCGATACAAGATAGAAAACATCTTAGGCCAGGGCGGTTTCGGCATCACTTACCGGGCCGTCCAGACTTCCTTGGGGCGTACCGTCGCCATCAAGGAATTTTTCATGGAGGACTATTGCGAGCGGGCGGAAGAGTCCACCCACGTCACCATGGGCACCCAAAACAGCCGGAAGATGGTAATGCGCTATCGGGAAAAGTTCGAGAAAGAGGCGCGGACATTGGCCCGGTTAGAACATCCCCACATTGTGCGCGTCATTGACGTGTTTCAGGAGAACAACACCTCCTACTACGTCATGGAGTATGCCGAAGGTGCCTCGCTGAAGCAACAGGTAGATGAAAAAGGTCCTTTATCCGAAGCCCGGGCGGTGAGTTACATTCATCAGGTAGCAGATGCGTTGCGCTATCTTCACCAGCAACACATCTGCCACCTGGACATCAAACCAGCCAATATCCTGACCAAAGCCAACGGAGAGGCCGTATTGGCCGATTTCGGTTTGGCCAAACAATACGATAAGGATGGAGGAGAAACCTCCACCACCCCCGTAGGCAGAAGCAAAGGCTACGCCCCGCCCGAACAATACCGGACAGGAGGCGTCAAAGCCTTCTCTCCCGAAACGGATATCTATGCCTTGGGAGCAACCCTCTATTTTCTTTTGACAGGAAAGACTCCTCCCGAGTCGGTACTTTTGAATGAAGAAAGTTTGGACGTGACTCCGCTTTCGCCAAACATGGCGCAGGCGGTGCAAGGAGCTATGCAGCTCCGAAGAATGGATAGAGCGACATTAGACGTTTTTGAAGAATTATTGAATAAGAAACCGGAACCTACAAAGAATGAGGATATTACAATAGTTGATGTAGATCCGACCCCGGTTAAGCCACAAGCAAAAGAGAAAAGGGAAAGTGTTTGGAGTAAATATCCACTATTTACTAAATTATTTGTCATTGCAACAATTATAGCAAATACATGGTGGCTTATTTACGAATTTTACGAATTTATGCTTCCATACATCTTTCCCAATAAGTATACTAATATAAGTATCAATATCAGTTTCTTTATAAGATATGGATGGTTGTTTTCACCTCTCATGGGTTTATTTCCCTGCATTCTATTATGGAAAGGGAAAAAAATCGGTTTGCAATGGTTGTCACTGACCACCGTCCTAAACATCATGCTATTCATTATAAGTGTTTTCAATATTACGTATATTCCGTTCTCAGGACTTTATTACTTAGTACTCACTACACCAGAAATTCTAGTATTATTATCATTTATAATCAAGCAAAACGATGTGAAACCATATACTCTTTTACAATAAAAATATCAGTTTAAACAATATGGGAATCAATAATACGCTACTATCCGGCACCACCTTACAAGGCAAAGCTTACACCTACACCATCCAAAAGGTGTTGGGACAAGGAACCTTCGGCATCACCTACCTAGCCACAACAAAGGTAAAAGTAGCCGGAGCCTTGGGCGCGCTTGAAACCACCATGCAGGTCGCCATTAAGGAATTCTTCATGCGCGACATCAACGGGCGCACGGAGAACACCGTAACAACGGGAAGCCAAGGAGGACTCTATGCCAATTATAAGAAGAAGTTTGCCCGTGAGGCGGAGAACTTAAGCAAACTGGATCATCCGAACATCGTCAAAGTGCTGGAATATTTCGAGGCGAACAACACCATTTACTACGCCATGGAGTTCGTGGAAGGAGGAAACTTAAATGAATACATCGAGCAAAAGAACGGACTACCTGAAACAGAATGCGTAAAATATGCCAAACAAATAGGCATCGCCCTCTCCTACATGCACGCC
>CALUOV010000207.1 GCA_944322275.1 uncultured Bacteroides sp.
CTGTTTTTCTTCTATTGGTTCGTCTTCGTCGGTGGATTTGAGGTTCATGATTTTGGTGCGGCGTTCGTCGCCGTATTCTTTTTTAATTCTATCGAGAATTTTAATAATCTCTTCATTAAAAACCTCTTTATTAGAAAGAAGAGTTTCAATTTCTTCCTTTCGCGCGGTTGCTTCTTTTAAGTCATTGTTAATTTTAATACCTTCAAGATTAACAAGTCTTTGAAGTTTAAGTTCAAGAATTGCCTTAGCTTGAGCTTCATTAAATCCAAATGAAGACATTAATTTTTCGCAAGCATCACTAGAGGTTTTTGATTCTTTCAAGAGCGCAACAATTTCTTCAATATGCGCGATTGCGATTAGATAGCCATTAAGAATATTAATCTTTGTATTTACTTTTTCTAGTTCTGTTTTATACGAACTGCGAACACAGGTCTCCATATGAGAAAGATATGAAAGCATCATTTCTTTCTGTCCATATAATTTTGGCTTAATGCCGTTTTCAAGCATTAAACAGTTAATAGAAAAGAACGATTGCAAAGATGTACTCTTATACAAAAGTCTGCAAATCTTTTCAGGACTAACACCTTTATTAAGATAGATGCAAATCTTTACACCGTAAGCGCCGCAAGATTTATCCGTGCCATCGAAGTAATTTTTTACACCAGATAGTTTCCCTTCTTCTTCGAGTTGTGAAAGCTCAGTCATAATACGTTTGGTAAAGACCTGATAAGGCAACTCTGTAACGATCAAACAATTCTCGTCACCGTCGTATTCAATTTTTGCGCGTAAACGAACGGCCTTACCTTTACCAATACGAAGAGATTCTTTCACTTCTTCGCTATTGGTAACGATACCACCGGTTGCAAAGTCGGGCGCGATATAAATTTCATCAAAAGGCGTATCTGGATTATACACCAGTTTCTTAATTGAGTCAATAGCCTCATTTAAGTTGTACTGGACTATTGAGCTAGTGCAGCCGACACCGATGCCTGTATTACCATTTACAAAGTTTGGAAAAAGAGTAGGGAAAGCCGCAGGATATTTAAGGGTCTGCGTATAATTGAGTTTCCACTCTTGAACGCCACCCTTATCAACGAGAGCAAAAAACTCATTTGCTAGTTTTGAAGCTCTAATTTCAAGGTATCGTGCAGCAGTATGGTCATCACCCTGTGTCATGGTGCCAATATTACCTTTTGGATCTTCAAGCGGATAACGCATCGAAAAAGGTTTGGCAAATCGTACAAGATTATTATAAATTCCCGCGTCGCCGTGAGGATTATATTTCATTGCCTGTCCAACGACATCGTTTCCTTTAACTCTGGGCTTATTATAAGTATTTTTTTGGCTATACTGAGACCAAAGCAAATACCTCCCGCCGCTTTTTAAACAGTCTCGTGCATCAGGTAGTGCTCTTGTTTGGATGACATAGGCCGAGAAAGGCAAATAGGCTTCTGGAACTGCGTCTTTAATTTCTTTCTTTTGAAAAACTCCCATTATTCTCCCTCAACTACTTTAAAATCAATATTATCAAAAATATATTTTGTTCTTGCTTCGTTTTCTTTTCCGAGAAGAATATTCATAATCTCGTTTGCTTCTTCTGCGTCTTCCATTGTAAATTGAATAGCCCGAGCTTCGTCAGAGAAGGCGGCTCTTTCAAATTCGTCAGGATTCATTTCGCCTACGTATAATCCTTTATTTCTAAAGGTACTGACTATTTCTTAGTAATATAATTACTTGCGCCGTTTCCAACTTCGTATCAATAGAAGCTGTACTCACCAACAACGGTGATAGTCGATACAGGTATTTTATAATGAAATCCAATGTGCTGGTTCGTTTGTGGAAGGAACTATACCAGCAGAAATTTTTGTATTCAAACGTTTAGTTAGACAATAGCGGGATATATTTGCCCATTTTGCAGCTTGAGTTAAAGAGTCAAAGATTAAATTTGTTTCAACATTTTTTACTCTTTGAGCATACATTTTGCTAGGGTTAGAACATTGTTGGTTCAAACAATATTTTCTTACAACAGGTGGAGAGCGATGCAATTGTTCTGCTATTTTTTTAAAATTCATACCTTCTGAGTATAATTTTCTCATTAAATCTACTTCTTCATCAGAACAAGCTCGCGCCTTATTATTTAAGCCTAGATGCGTATTTCCATCATCATGAGATTTAGCATTTGTTTTATGCCAATTCATATTTTCTTCAGTATAAACTTCTGGCATAACATTTTTCCAGTTGTCATAATGCCAGACGTGCTGCAATCCTCTTTTTGAAATTATCTCTTTGTATTTTTCATAAACTTCTCTAAAGGGAATGTGGTTCGCATAAGCTAATCTAATTTCTTCAACTTGCCATTGTTTTAATAGGGCGCGGCCATTTGCTTCGCCTTTATTTGATTCTCCACCTTCTGTCATATTGTATCCGTTGTGATAGCTGTCATATTTTTTTATCCAGTACATTTCTTTTTCAGAAAGTTGAGTATAATCGCATAGTTCTAATATTTCATAATAAAAATTTCCTATGCCTAATTGATATATAGCTTTATGAATGTCTGTTTTTTTAGATAACGGCTCCTCTCTTTTGCCATCTTGAACATGAGCATACCATCTTTTTTGAATATCAACAGACTATCCAATATATACTAAATTGTTTACTTTATTTTTTATAATATAAATTCCACATTTTCTCATTATAAAATCTCCCACGAGATTACCATGCCTTTTGGTTTAGGCTTCCTCGTTAGCCACATAAGTGACCCCGCTGATTAACGGAAAAGCGCATAAGGGCCAGACTATCTCTTACCCTTTATTTCTACTTACTTTGCCGCTTGAAAACTTTTTAAGTTCTTCGTCATCATAAGCAAAGTAAACTTTATTTCCAATAGTTACTTCATATAGAGGGAATTGTGCCCAATACACCTTTCCCTCTCGAATTAGTTCAGGCCATAGCCTATAAAAAAGTGCCAAAAGAAGACAAACGATAGAGAAGCCGTCGGGGTCCCCGTCCGCCGCAAAGAAAATTTTTCCATAGCGAAGTTTAGAAGTATTAATTTTATCCAATAGACCACAGCCCATTGCCATGTTAATAGCTTTAACTTCTTCGTTTGCAAGAACTTCGTCAATCGGATTCTTTAGGGCGTTAATGATCTTACCCCTTATAGGCATAACAGCAACAAAATCACTGTTTCTTGCCCTCTTGACAGAACCGGCAGCAGCGTCGCCCTCTGTTATATATAGACTCGAACGCTCGTCATGGTAACGACAGTCTGCTAGTTTCTCGGCAACGACAGATTTCTTTTTAATTGCAGTGGTTGCATCCCTAACCGCATTAAGTACCGAGTTTCTTGCTCTTTCCGCGGCCTTCTCTGCCTTTTCTTCCTTTTTCAAAATCTCAACA
>CALUOV010000208.1 GCA_944322275.1 uncultured Bacteroides sp.
TGTTTTTGCTAAACGGCACAAAACTCGCTTCGCTCAAACAAAGTGCCGTTCTTCACGCAAAAACAACCTCTCCGCTTAACGTCCCTCCGCTTAGGCGCGGGCTGCGAGGTGTTGGCAGCCATTTATGATTGTCTATTGTCTATTAATTCCGGCCTCACTGCAGGGGCGTAAAACGGAGGATGGCTTTCAGCCTCTTTCGGACAAGCGAAAGAAAAAGTACATAAATTCCCATTTATAGCATAATCCGTTGGCGGAATTAAGTCAGCGCATACGAAAGTTCCACCGACACTTACACATTCTATTTTATTCAAGGCGATAATCATACTAAAATATGTTAATGGGGGGGGTAAATTTGATTAATTTTGAAATTATTTATACTTTAGCGCAATTTTAAGCACGAAAAATAGAAAAAATGAGAAATAAAACACTCTTTTATTTAAACAATATTATTGGATGCTTAACGAAACAGCCATCATACTATAATCTACGCATGAATAAAACACGGTTTTGAGAGAGATTACATTTTGTTTAATTATTAACAACTTAAAAATTTATGGAAAACCCAAAATTGACTCAGAGATTGTTCACGAGTTTGCTGGTGTTCCTGTGCTGCATGGGTGTAGCATTCGCCCAGAACCGAACCATCACAGGTACCGTAGTAGACGGCAGTGACATCCCCATCATCGGGGCAAACGTATTGGTTGTAGGCACTACGACCGGTGTGATAACCAACGTGGACGGTGAGTTTACACTGGTTGTGCCTCCTCAGGCCAAACTTCAGGTTTCATACATTGGCTACGTGACGCAGACCATCAGCGTAGGAAATCAAAGCAAACTGACCATCAAGCTGCATGAAGACAGCCAGACATTGGACGAACTGGTGGTAGTGGGTTACAGCATGCAACGCCGCGAGAGCCTGACCGGTTCGCTCTCCACCGTGAAGGACGAGAAGCTGAAAGACGTGACAAGCCCCAGCGTGGAGAACATGCTGAACAGCAAAATCCCCGGTGTGTACGTGCAGCCGGGTACAGGCCAGCCGGGTTCTACAGGCGCCATGATGATTCGTGGTAAGGCCACCATCAGCGGTAACACCGCCCCGTTGTGGGTGATTGACGGTGTGATTGTAGGCTATAGCTCCGGTGACTTGAATCCCGCCGACATCGAGTCGCTGACCGTCCTGAAGGATGCCGCCTCTACCGCCATCTACGGTTCGCAAGGTGCCAACGGCGTCATCGTAGTAACCACCAAGAGCGGCCGTGCCGAGAAGATGACCGTCAACGCTTCTGTCAAATTAGGTATCAGCCGCCTGAACAACGGTAACCTGGAAATGATGGACGGAGCGGAACTGTATGATTACTACGCTTCCTTCAGCAACGCGGACCAAATCAGCTTTACCCGCTGGACTCCCGAACTGCGTAACTCCAACTTCGACTGGTGGGACCTGGCTACACAATCGGGCTTCACGCAGGACTACAACATCTCCATCACCGGTGGTAACGAGAAGATCACTTCTTACTTCTCGCTCGGCTACTACGATGAAGAAGGTGCCGTAAAGGGTTACGACTACTCCCGCTACAACTTCCGCTACCGCACAAGCTACAAGCCGTTCAAATGGCTGACCGTGAAACCTTCTATCTCCGGTTCGATGCGCGACGTGAACGATGCCCAGTATTCGGTAACCGCCATGTACTCCAACCTGCCTTGGGACAGCCCCTACGATGAGAATGGCGAACTGGTGCCCCACCGCTACGGTGGCTGGGTGAACTCACAGAACACCAACTACCTGCTGGACTTGTCCTATGGCAATTATACCCAGTACAAGACGTATGACTTCATGGGTAATTTCGACTTCGACATCCGTTTCACCGATTGGTTGACCTTCTCCTCGGTGAACAGCTACCACTGGACAGGCTACTACTGGCACTCCTATACCGACCCGCGCAGTAGCGGCGGTGAAGGCGTGAGCGGACGTCTGGATGAATACCAGATGAACCGTGTGTATCGCTACACCAACCAGTTGCTCCGCTTCAACAAGACATGGGACAAGCACTCGGTGAACGCCCTGTTGGGTTATGAGTTCAACGACTATCAGAACAAGACCATCCGTGCCATCGGTACGGGCTTCAACCCGGGCTTCGAGGTACTGGACGTTACGGCATTGCCCGAATCGGTAGGAGGCGCCTTGGAAGAATGGGCTACGCAGTCTTACTTCTTCAACGCCCACTATTCGTACGACAACCGCTACTTGGGCCAAGTATCTTTCCGTCGCGACGGTGCTTCCAACTTCGGTGATGACGTGAAGTACGGTAACTTCTTCTCCATCAGCGCCGCCTGGAACATCCACAACGAAAGCTGGTTCAAGGCCGACTGGGTGAACGAACTGAAGCTGCGTGCTTCCTACGGTTCGGTAGGTAACCGTCCTTCGTCACTCTATCCGCAGTACGACCTTTACTCCGTATCCGTCAACTACGATGGTCTGCCCGCCATGCTTGTTAACCAGGTAGGTAACCGCGAACTGACGTGGGAAAAGACCTATACTACCGGCGTGGGCTTCGACACCTCGATGTTCGACGACCGGTTCCACCTGTCGTTCGACTTCTACAACAAGTACACCTCCAACATTCTCTATGCCGTGCCCGTATCCGGTCTGACCGGTGTGACGAGCCGTTGGCAAAACGTAGGCGAGATGTTGAACCGTGGTATCGAGCTGAACATCGGCGGTGACATCATCAAGACCAGAGACTGGACATGGAACCTTGAATTCAACTTAGGTCACAACTCCAACGAACTGAAGAAACTCTACGGTGACGACCCCAACCTGCAGATTATCACCAGTGGCGGTATCGGTATCGCCGGTGAAGCCAGCAAAATCCTGAAGCCGGGCTACAGCGTAGACTGCTTCTACATGCAAGAATGGGCAGGCGTCAATCCGGAAAACGGTGCACCCCAATGGTACAAGACCGTAGAAAACGCGGACGGCACCACTTCCCGCGAAGTCACTTCCAACTATGCGGAAGCCGACCAGGTGATTTGCGATGCTTCTACCCCCGATGTATTCGGTGGTTTCAATACCATGCTGCGTTGGAAAGACGTTGACCTGAGCGCTTCTTTCGGTTATTCGATCGGTGGCAAGATTTACAACTATTCCCGTCAGGAGTATGACAGCGACGGTACTTATACGGACCGTAACCAGATGAAGTTGCAAGACGGCTGGAGCCGTTGGGAGAAACCCGGTGACATCGCCACGCACCCGGTTGCTTCGTACAACAACAGCTCGCAGTCCAACAGCGCCTCTACGCGCTATCTGGAAGACAACGACTTCCTGAAGCTGCGCTCGTTGACCATCGGCTACAATCTGCGCCTGCCGCAGTACTACATCCAGAACATGCGCATCTACTTCACGGGTGAGAACCTCTTCACCATCACGAAGTATTCGGGCGTAGATCCGGAAGTTCCTTTGAACGACAGCGGCTCTATCATCGGTTCCGCAGGTCCTTCTGCCTACCCGTCCGTCCGTAAGTTTATGTTTGGTATTAACTTAACTTTCTAATCAGTAAATTCCTATGAAAAAGATAATTTCAGCCATCTTAGGTACAGCCCTCTGCTGCGGCGCGGCACTGACCTCTTGCGACATCGAGCGTCTTCCCAACGGAAGCATGGCTACCGAGCAAATCACATCCGACCCGGAAGGCACGTTGGACGGTCTGTTGAGAGGCGCCTATGCCCAATTGAAAACCTGGTCCGACCCCATGCACCGCTTGGGTGAATATGCGGGCGACAACATGATGATCCGCGGTTCTTCCACCGACGCGTTCTATGAATTCATCTCTTTCTCGCGTACGCCGAATAACTACCGCCTGCAGAACTTCTGGGACTACGGATATAAGGCCGTAGCGCAGGCATCCAACGTCATCAACATGATTGCGGAAGGACAGAGCGAAGAGATTGACAACAAGTTGGGCGAATGCTACTACATCCGCGGCATGATGTACTTCTACCTCTGCCGTGCGTTCGGCCGTCCTTACTACCAGGCTCCTGACAAGAATCTGGGTGTGCCCATCGTAAATGGTACGCCGGACGATATGGACAACCTGGAACTGCCCGACCGCTCTACCGTAGCGGAAACCTACCAGCAAGCCATCAGCGACTTGCAGAAAGCCGAAGAGTTGATGAGCATCAACCAGGGTCCGGCTTACGCTTCGAAGGAAGCCGCACAGGCCATGCTCTCCCGTGTCTATCTGTACATGAGCGGCACGTATGAAAACCCCAATACGCAGTATGCCGAACTGGCCGTAGAGTACGCTTCGAGAGTCATCAATTCGGGACAGTACTCCTTGTTGCCGCGTGAGGATTTTATGGTGTACAACACTAAAACACCGGAAGAGAATGACGAGTCGATCTTCGTAGTAAAACGTGTGAATTCCGAATTCTCGGGCTATGACCACTACTATGGCATCGGTGGTATGTACGGTGTCATCGGCGGTATGGGCTGGGGCGAAATGTATGCCAGCGCCGAATACCTCGACTTGCTGAACGAAACCGGCCGCAACGACTGGCGGGCAGAAAGCCGCAACATTGTAGACGCGCGCGCCAACTTCATCGAGCCGCAATATTATGCGGATGAGGACGGCAACTACACGGAAGTATTCCGCTTTATCAAGAATGAAACGACCGGCTTCAACTACGTGCAGGCACCTATCACCCGCTCGGGCAGTTCAATCACTTGCAGTGAGGGAACAGAGCGGTATACTTTGACTCCGGTGGACGAAGCCCAGGAGATTTACTCCATCAACTACTCGGACGGGCAGACTTACACAGGTGTAATCGATGACTCTATCTCACTGAACCGTGTGTACCCGATGTTCTACATCGTCAAATGTTCACGTGAGGGAGAAGATTCCCACCTGCACTCCCCCATCATCTCCCGCTTGGGTGAAGTTTACCTGAACCGTGCCGAGGCATACGCCAAGTTAGGACGCTACAGCGAGGCTTTGGCCGACTTGAACCTCATCCGCGAGCGTTCCATCATTGATGGCGGTTATGATGTACTGGACGCTTCCAACGCTGCCGAGCTGATTGATAAGGAACGTCAGCTGGAACTGGCTTACCAGGCAGAACGCAGCTACGACGTGTTCCGCAACGGCGACCCGTTGACCCGTCGCTATCCGGGTCCGCACAACGCCTTGGAAGATATTCCGGCTACGGACTACCGTGTGACGTACTACATTCCGCAGGATGCCATCAACGCTTATCCGACCGGGTGTACTCTGACGCAGAACCCCACCAGCAATGCGGGTGTGATATTGAACTGATAGACATTATAAAACATTGAATTGAAGAAGAGGTGCGGCAAGTGATTTGTCGCACCTCTGTTTTTTTGAAGAAGAATACCCGTCTGAAAACTGATTGCCCCACCGACGGTCTGCAAACGGACCGAAATCTTTAGAGAAGAGCTTTTTCAAGTATTATAGGTTCATCGGGCATTTATCTTAGAAGACTTGCCCATTTATCTTAAGATACCCGCCCGTTTATCTTAGGAAGCCCATTCACTCCATATACAATCCGTAACAGACAGGAAGGCGTTGTAAAATCATCTTACCACTCTCGCATTTCCTTCAAGAAATGCTTAACAAAAACGCCCCAAACACTTAACTAAAACTCACGAAACGGTTAACTGTTTTGGCCAAAACAGTTAACCGTTTTTGAGCGAATCTATAACACATTGATTATCTGCCACATAGAAATTTGTCTATAATGTAAAGGATTTTAACCCATACAAGAGAAAAAACATGCAGGCATATTCCTATTTTGCCTCTCCCAATCTTCACTCCTCCATCAAATAGTTAAATACCTTCAGGTTTGTAATCCGGCTCTTGAAAGTTCCGGTTTTTTGGAGGGGAAAGACCAAGGTACGGATGTAATTGTTGGACGTAGTCGTATTATCGTTAAGATAACGCTTCTCGATGCCCATACGCTCGATAAGTTTTCCATTGATGTAAAGAGACGTAGAGACAGGGTCGCCCGTAATCTTCACCTGACACTTCTCGCCCGCATAAGGACGGAAAGGGAACGTATTCAGATAACCGTCGCGCGAAAAGCCGATCATACCTTTGACGGGATCGGCCAGATAAAACACCGCATGAGGCGAACGGAACAACTCCGTACCGTAAGCTTCGGCAGAAGCGGCCAGGTCAAACGTAACGGTGTAATTATAGCCAATCTCTACATAGGGCAATTCATCTCCCGGACGGACCTCCGCGGCTTCGTACACCAGGCTTCGCTCCTTCCCGATCCGCCCCAACTGATTAACGGCCGGCGCCTCGCTCAGTTTCTGCCGATTGGCATCGAAAGCCGCATACGGTAACTCGGGAGCCGTATTCCAAGTCTTAACGGCCAAAGTCTGCAGGGCGGGATAGACCCGATGATGGATGTCCTTCACCGAAACGCCATTGCCTACCACATCATTCCAAACGGCAAACATACCTCCCGCCAAAGCCGGGTCTCTTTCCTCAAACACCTCATCGCCCACGTGAGCCGGAGTCCATTGTGTGTACAGATATTCCGTGTCGAGGTAATCGTGGTAATAGCCTGCCACAGGCACAATATACACCCTTCCATCCGGTATGCTGACCAGCTTATACCCTTGAGCGGCCATGTCTTTAGGCTGGGCATAGCCGTTATACCAAGCATACATGAGCACGTTTTCCGACTTCACCGGCGTATTGCCCGCAGCATGTGTCAACGCACCCCATACGCAGGCCTGTTTTCCGAAACTCTCCACATATTTTATATAATGATCGGTAAAAGCCCTGAATTGCTCCACCACTTCCGGCTTTTCGTTCGAATATTCATCCGTCCCGATATGCACCCGGGGACCTTGAAATACCGGTTCGTCCCCTTCCAGGTATTCTTTGAAAAGCGCGTCCATGAAAGTGTAGGTCTCCGGATTAGCCAAGTCCAAATGATCCATTCCGAACTCCCGGCTGCCCAACTCCGATTTATAATGACTGAAGGCCAGCGTATGGGCCGGAGCATCTATTTCAGGAATAATCTCGACTCCCTGCGCAGCGGCTTCCCGCTGGAAACGGATAAACTCCCGCTTGGTATAATAACCGTCACGGGCAGTCAGCCCCGGAAAAGTCTCACATTCCAACCGGAAGGCCGCATAAGTCCGGCTCCAATCATTATCGAAGTGTCCTTTGAATCCGTTATCGTTCAAATGTACATGAAGCACGTTCATTTTGTAGTAAGACAGAATCTTTACCAGGTCCTCCAGATATTCCATGGGAATAAACTTCCGCCCACAATCTATCAGAACACCGCGCATGTCGTAGTCCGGATAATCGCGCAGCCTGCCCTTCGGCAATTGGCGGTTGTCCGTCTGCTCACTCATCTGGAGTAACGTCCTCGTGGCCCAATAGACTCCTGCCGGTTCGGGAGCGGAGACCTTGACATAGCGGTCGATATCCACGGAGTAACCTTCTTTCCCCAATTTCTTATCACGCTTCAGAGTCAGAAAGACATCGCCCGGACGAGGCTTGCCCTCCACAACCTCAGGACGGACACCGAACATCACTGCATAATCTTCGGCAAACTTTCGCGCCACGTCTTGCAACGCCAAACTTTCGTAAGTGACACGCCAAGTTTTGTCCGGCACAAAGTATCCCTCTCCCCCTTTCCATTCCTTCAACTCCGGAATGACAAAAGGTTTGGGATTCTGAGCCTGTAAAGTGACACACATACCCCATACGAACAGGGCAAATAAGACTCCTGCCTTAGCAGACGCGAAGACTCGCATCCATTTTCCTTGCGGATGATTGTTTTTCATACTCATCTGATTGAAGAATTAATGTTTTATCCCGCAAGATATCAAAAATAATCGGAAAGACAAAGAATGTCCGGTATGAAAATCCACCTATTTCCGCCTATGCCCGGAAAGAATGACATAAATCACGACCGGGGCACCGATGATGGGCGTCACAGAATTGAGAGGAATGAAGCCGGCATCACCGGGAAGGACACACACTAAGTTGCAAAGCAAAGCCACCACGGCACCCGTCAGGAGTGTCATCGGGAGCAGGACACGATGATTGGAAGTGCCCAGCAACAAACGGGCGATATGGGGTACGGCCAAATCGATGAAAAGAACCGGGCCGCAGAAGGCAGTTGTTACTGCCGTCAACAAACCGGTAACTATCAGGAGAAGATTACGCACCCGACGTACATGAATGCCCAGGTTGGCGGCATAGCGCTCACCCAACAGCATCGCGTTCAAGGGTTTGACCAACAATAAAGTCAGCCCCATTCCCAACAAGGCCACGAAAGCGAACCAGGGCATCTGTTGCAGAGAAACGCCTCCGAAGTTACCCATGCCCCACAGCATGTACGACTGAACGCCTTCCGCCGTAGATACATAGTTCATCAAAGCGACGAGCGATGAAGCAAGATAACCTATCATTAGCCCCGTTATGAGCAACATCACGTTGCTGCGAATGAATAAAGAGAAGAACAAGATAAGCGCCATGACCGCCATAGCTCCCACAAAAGCGCCCGCCAACACGGAAAAGAATCCGGACAGTGTGAATGTGCCTGCCGTCACACTTCCGCCCAACAGCAAAGTCACCAAAGCCACCCCTAATCCGGCACCGGAATTGACACCCAATATGGAAGTGCCGGCCAACGGATTACGGAACAGGGTCTGCAACATCAATCCGCATACGGCCAACGCACTCCCGGCGAGCATCGCCGTCAATGCCTGGGGCAAACGGGCTTCCCATACGATGTAACGCCAACTCTCCTTCACGCCTTCATCGCCCAGCAAGATGCGCGCCACATCGCGTGCGGGAATAGACACTGAACCTATCCACAAGTTGGCGGCAAATAAAAGAAGCAACGCCAACGTCAGCAACAATCCATATTGAAATGATTTATTCATTCTTTTAATAAAGAAAAATAACGCAAGCCACCTTCCAACCGGATTTCAGGGTGAAGAATCTGTATCATGTCAGCCAACAAGCGATCGGGATGGAAAGGGGTCTCTTCATAATAGGGAATCCGGGCTGTATTACAACCATAAACACGATGCTCCCTGAATGCCTTGAAACGGGCATAACCAGCATATTCCGCCTCTAAGTCCGCATAAGTCATGTCCTGCGGACGGTTGTACTTGATAATCCAGATGTCCGACTCGCCCGCCTTGTCATACACCGCCTCGAAAGACATGGGCACCGCCCCGTTCTGCTTCAGGTCGGCAAAGGCATAACGTCCGCAAGCGTCTGCGTAAAGACGTCCCATCGGTGTATGTGCCCCGGAGATATACCACACCGCTCCATACTTCAAATCGGCCAATAATGAATAGGAAGAAGATGAAAGCAAGGCACGCCTCTTCAAGTGTTCATAACGTTCTTCCACTTGCGTAAACAGGCTGTCGGCATAGCCGGCTTTTCCATACAACAAGCCATAGAAACGCATCCATTCCGCACGTCCCAAAGCCGAAGTCTCCATGTAGTCGGCACACTCGATGAGGGGAATGTCCAACTTGGACAAACGGCCATAGCCCTGGTTATTCTGATAAGGCGAAAGGAGGATCGCATCGGGACGCAAGTCGATGATGCGCTCGATGTCCGGATTGGCACTCGTGCCACAATCCACAATCGTTCCCCGCCGGCATCCTTCTTGAACAAAAGAACGGTGCATGTACTTCACATCGCATACCCCTCCAATCTGTCCCGCGGCTCCCAGTTCCTCCACCAGGCCGCAATGTACGGCTGAATACACCAGCGACTTGGACAAAGGGACACGCACCACCGTCCCTTCCGGCAATGCGGACGGTTCCGGACGGTTCTTGTCTATGAGAATATACGTATGCAGAGTCTGAAGCGTATCCCACGGATTGCGCAACGTAGCCACGGTGTAATCAGAATAAGACACCAACGTCAGGTTTTCGGCATAACGCAGAGCCAAAGTATCGCCTTCCTCACCGGAAGGCGATTGCCCGCCCGTTCCCCGACACGAAGCCAGCAGGAGCAAGGCGGCAACAAACAAAACTATGGCAGGTTTCATTGTCTATCGTCAATCGAGAAAGGACATATATACAGCTCCCACACCTACCTCATACGTACCGGTCAGTGTACCGTCCGATGCATAGGCATTGACATA
>CALUOV010000209.1 GCA_944322275.1 uncultured Bacteroides sp.
GATGGTTTCATCGTTATTTTTCAACGCTGTACATACAAGACCACGCAAAGTGCCGCAATCTTCTTCATTAATAATCACATCATGAGAAACATCAACCAAACGACGTGTCAAATATCCGGCATCTGCTGTTTTCAAAGCCGTATCAGCAAGACCTTTACGGGCACCGTGAGTAGAAATAAAGTACTCCAACACGGACAAGCCTTCCTTAAAGTTCGACAAGATAGGATTCTCAATAATCTGACCACCTTCCGCACCGGCTTTTTGTGGTTTGGCCATCAAACCACGCATACCGGACAACTGACGAATTTGTTCTTTAGAACCACGCGCTCCAGAGTCAAGCATCATGTATACTGAATTGAAGCCTTGATCATCAGCAGAAATTGCCTTCATCAATATGTTAGACAACTCTGAATTGACATGTGTCCAGATATCAATAACCTGATTATAACGTTCATTATTGGTAATGATACCCATGTTATAGTTATTAATAACTTGCTCTACCTCATCATAACCTCTTTGCACCAAAGCCTCTTTTTCTTCCGGAATGATAATATCGCCCAAGTTGAAAGACAAACCTCCCTTGAAAGCCATATAATATCCCAAGTTCTTGATGCCGTCCAAAAAATCAGCAGCCTTCGAGACACCACATACTTTAATTACATGGCTAATAATATCACGAAGAGATTTCTTAGATATAATGGTATTAATATATCCGGCTTCATCCGGCACCAATTCGTTCACAATTACACGTCCCACCGAAGTATCATGCATCATCTTCTTTACGATATTTCCATTCTCATCTACATCGTTTACAATGACACTTACCGGAGCATGAATGTCGCATTTACCTTCGTTATAAGCAATCAAAGCTTCTTCAGGTCCATAGAAAGTCAAGCCTTCACCTTTAGCTCCCTTACGAAGTTTTGTAATGTAATACAAACCAAGCACCATATCCTGAGCAGGTACTGTAATAGGAGCACCGTTGGCCGGATTCAATATATTATGTGATTGAAGCATCAACAATTGCGCCTCCAACACAGCTTCGTTACTTAAAGGCAAGTGAACAGCCATCTGGTCTCCATCGAAGTCCGCATTGAATGCCGTACACGCCAATGGATGCAGCTGGATAGCTTTTCCTTCTATCATCTTCGGTTGGAAAGCCTGGATACCCAAACGGTGCAATGTAGGAGCACGGTTCAACAATACTGGATGGCCTTTCATCACATGCTCCAAAATATCCCAAATAACAGGTTCCTTACGGTCTACAATCTTCTTTGCGCTCTTCACCGTCTTTACAATACCGCGTTCTATCAATTTGCGGATAATAAAAGGCTTGTATAGTTCTGCAGCCATCAATTTCGGTATACCACACTCACCCATCCGCAACTCCGGACCAACAACAATAACCGAACGTGCAGAGTAGTCGACACGCTTACCCAGTAAGTTTTGACGGAAACGTCCTTGCTTACCTTTCAAGCTATCGGACAATGATTTAAGCGGACGATTAGAATCAGTCTTGACCGCACTCGACTTACGAGAATTATCGAACAAAGAATCCACGGCTTCCTGCAACATACGTTTTTCATTGCGAAGGATAACCTCTGGAGCCTTGATTTCGATCAAACGCTTCAAACGATTATTGCGAATAATCACACGACGATACAAATCGTTCAGATCTGAAGTGGCAAAACGGCCTCCATCCAACGGAACCAACGGACGCAATTCTGGCGGAATAACCGGAATAATACGCATTATCATCCACTCGGGCTTATTCCGTCCTCGAGAAGCGCGGAAAGACTCAACGACCTGCAACCGCTTTAAAGCCTCATTCTTACGCTGCTGTGACGCATCATTATTGGCACGATGACGCAATTCGTAAGACAGAGCATCCAAATCCAGATGAGACAGCAAATCATAGATTGCCTCTGCTCCCATCTTGGCAATAAACTTATTGGGATCAGAATCTTCCAAATATTGATTTTCTTTCGGAAGTTTATCCAATAAATCCAAATATTCAGTTTCTTCCAACAGATCATATTGAGCCACCTCATCAGCCAGCACTCCTGGCTGAATGACCACATAACGTTCATAATAGATAATAGCATCCAGTTTCTTTGTTGGCAAGCCCAACAAATAACCGATCTTATTCGGGAGAGAGCGGAAATACCAAATATGAGCAACGGGCACCACCAACTGAATGTGACCAGTACGCTCACGGCGCACTTTCTTTTCTGTCACTTCCACACCACATCGGTCACAAACAATACCTTTGTAACGGATGCGTTTATATTTACCGCAATGGCACTCATAGTCTTTAACGGGACCAAAGATGCGTTCACAAAACAAACCATCACGTTCAGGCTTGTAAGTACGGTAATTGATGGTTTCAGGCTTTAATACTTCACCACTCGAATTCTCAAGGATTTCTTCCGGAGAAGCCAGACCTATAGAGATTTTCGAGAAATTACTCTTTATCTTATTATCTTTTCTAAAAGCCATACTTTATATATTAATTGATAATTGACATTTGAAAAATTGAAAGTTGACAATTGAGGAATAAACTTTCCGTTCTCCCTCAATTATCAATTATCATTATTCTAAGTGGATGCTCAGTCCTAAGCCTCTCAACTCATGCAACAAAACATTCAAAGATTCCGGAATTCCAGGTGCAGGCATCGGCTCACCTTTTACGATAGCCTCATAAGCTTTTGAGCGCCCTACAACATCATCCGATTTAATCGTCAGAATTTCTTGCAAAATATGAGCAGCTCCAAATGCTTCAAGTGCCCAAACTTCCATTTCTCCAAAACGCTGTCCACCAAACTGCGCTTTACCACCCAAAGGTTGCTGCGTAATGAGTGAGTATGGACCTATAGAACGTGCATGCATCTTATCTTCAACCATGTGACCCAACTTCAACATATAGGTAACCCCTACTGTCGCCTGCTGTTCAAATGCTTCGCCAGTTCCTCCATCATACAAAGTAGTCTTACCATAACGTGGTAAGCCAGCTTTATCTGTCCACTCATTCAAATCATCCAATGTAGCACCATCAAAAATCGGAGTAGCAAACTTAACACCCAACTTCTTGCCAGCACTACCCAATACAGCCTCAAATATCTGTCCGATATTCATACGAGAGGGCACACCCAACGGATTCAATACGATATCTACTGGTGTACCATCCGCTAGGAACGGCATATCTTCTTGACGAACCACACGTGAAACAATACCCTTGTTACCATGACGACCGGCCATCTTATCTCCCACACCAATCTTACGTTTCTTAGCTATATAGACTTTGGCCATTTGGATAATTCCAGCAGGAAGTTCGTCTCCGATTGTTATCGCAAATTTCTTGCGTTTCAATTCTGCATCAAGTTCTTTGTATTTCTTGATAAAGTTCATTACCAAAGCACGAATCAATCCATTGGTATGCTCATCTTTTGTCCAACCAATAAGCTGAATAGATGTGAAATCTAAGTCGCTGAAATCAGAAGCATGGAAATTCGCACCTTTCGCAATAACATCAGCACCCATATAGTCCTTCACTCCCTCTGAAGTATGCCCCTCCGTGAGTTTCAGCAATTTATTAATCAAGATTTTACGCAGATCAGCAACTTTATCTTCAAACTCCTCATCAAGTTTCTGCAGAACAGCTTTATCCGCCATCTTCGAACTACGGCTCTTGATAACACGCGAGAAGAGACGCTTACCGATCACAACACCTTTCAAAGAAGGAGAAGCTTTCAATGAAGCATCTTTTACATCACCCGCCTTGTCACCAAAGATAGCGCGTAACAATTTCTCCTCTGGAGAAGGATCGGATTCACCCTTCGGTGTAATCTTACCTATCAGAATATCACCCGGTTCAATACGGGCACCCACACGTACAATACCATTCTCATCCAGATCCTTTGTCGCATCTTCACTCACATTAGGAATGTCCGATGTCAACTCCTCCATACCACGCTTTGTCTCACGCACTTCCAAAGAGAATTCCTCCACATGAACGGACGTTAACAAGTCTTCTCGAACAACACGCTCGTTCAATACGATTGCATCCTCATAATTGTATCCCTTCCATGGCATGTAAGCCACCAATAAGTTCTTACCCAAAGCCAATTCACCATTTTCTGTTGAATAACCTTCAGTAAGAATCTGACCCTTAGTGACACGTTGCCCTTTTTCACAGATAGGACGTAAATCGATGGTCATGCTTTGGTTGGTACGTCTCCATTTCGGTATACGATATTCCTTCAAAGCCGGTTCAAAGCTTACAAAGTCCTCCTCTTCCGTACGGTCATACAAAATACGGATAGTAGTAGCATCAACAAAATCAACCACACCTTCACCTTCTGCCGCGATCTGAGTACGAGAATCACGAACCAACTGTCGCTCAATGCCTGTTCCTACAATAGGAGCTTCACTTCTCAACAATGGAACAGCCTGGCGCATCATGTTTGATCCCATCAATGCACGGTTAGCATCATCATGTTCCAAGAAAGGAATCAAAGAAGCGGCAATAGAAGCAATCTGCTGAGGAGAAACATCCATCAGTTCCACTTGATCAGGAGCAACGACCGGATAATCCGCATCCTGACGCGCCTTTACTTTATCGCGGATAAAAGTACCGTCATCATTCAAAGGCGCATTTCCCTGCGCAATAATCTTTCCTTCTTCTTCCTCTGCACTCAAATAAATCAAACCTTCCTCGGATAAATCGACCTTCCCGTTTTCTACTTTACGATAAGGAGTTTCAATAAATCCCAGATCATTAATCTTAGCAAACACACACAACGAAGATATCAAACCGATATTCGGTCCTTCT
Organism: uncultured Bacteroides sp.; assembly: GCA_944322275.1. Lineage (GTDB taxonomy): Bacteria > Bacteroidota > Bacteroidia > Bacteroidales > Bacteroidaceae > Bacteroides. Next base: position 4,832 of record CALUOV010000209.1, read on the forward strand.
GGAGTCTCGATAGGACACAAGCGGCCATAATGCGTATAGTGCACGTCACGCACTTCAAAGCCTGCACGCTCACGAGACAAACCTCCAGGGCCCAATGCAGACATACGACGTTTATGTGTAATCTCAGCCAAAGGATTCGTCTGATCCATAAACTGAGACAAAGCATTTGTACCAAAGAAAGAATTGATTACTGAAGAAATTGTCTTGGCATTAATCAAATCTATTGGAGTAAACACCTCATTATCACGCACGTTCATACGCTCACGAATCGTACGTGACATACGTGCCAACCCAATGGCAAACTGATTAGAAAGCTGCTCGCCGACTGTACGAACACGACGATTACTCAAGTGGTCAATGTCATCCACTACAGCTTTCGAATTAATCAGCTCAATTAAATATTTAATAATCTCGATAATATCCTCTTTAGTCAAGACACGAACATCCATGTCTGTCGTTAAATTCAGTTTTTTATTTATACGATAACGACCGACTTCACCCAAGTCGTATCTCTTCTCAGAGAAGAACAAATTATTAATAACTTCACGCGCACTCGCGTCATCAGCAGGATCCGCATTACGCAACTGACGATAAATATACAATACAGCCTCCTTCTCAGAGTTACTGGGATCCTTCTGTAAAGTGTTATATATAATAGAATAGTCGGACTGATTAGGTTCGTCTTTGTGAACAAGGATGTTCTGAACCCCCGACTCTAGAATAATATCAATATGCTCCGGTTCAATTACAGTCTCACGATCAATAACGACCTCGTTACGCTCGATAGAAACAACTTCACCGGTATCTTCATCTACAAAATCCTCAATCCATGTTTTCAATACACGTGCAGCAAGCTTACGCCCGATGATTTTCTTCAAATTGACCTTATTTACCTTTACATCTTCAGCCAAATTGAATATTTCAAGAATATCCTTATCATTCTCAAAGCCAATCGCGCGCAGCAAAGTTGTTACAGGCAATTTCTTTTTACGGTCGATATAAGCGTACATAACATTATTAATGTCTGTAGCAAACTCAATCCAAGAGCCCTTAAAAGGAATGATACGGGCAGAATACAACTTTGTACCATTCGCATGCACACTTTGACCAAAGAACACACCTGGAGAACGATGCAATTGGGAAACAACTACACGCTCCGCACCATTAATCACAAACGTAGCCTTATCCGTCATGTAAGGAATCGGACCGAGGAATACATCCTGAATGACCGTATCGAAATCTTCATGATCAGGATCGGTACAATACAGCTTCAATTTTGCTTTCAAAGGGACACTATAAGTAAGCCCCCGCTCTATACACTCATCAATTGTATAACGCGGCGGATCAATATAGTAATCCAAAAACTCAAGCACAAAATTGTTTCTCGTATCGGCAATAGGGAAGTTCTCAGCAAACACTTTATACAATCCCTCTTTTTTACGTTTTTCGGGAGGAGTGTCCAGTTGTAAAAAGTCTTTGAATGACTTCAATTGTACTTCCAAGAAATCCGGATATTCCAACGGATTCTTAGTTGTAGCGAAATTAACTCTTTGATTTACAGTATTTGAAGACATCTGATAATGGATTTGTAGAAGTGAATTTTAAATATATACACAAAAAGGTTAAGAACCCTTTTCACGAAGGGTTCTTAACCGAATTACCTGATTTACAGGCTAATGTTATTTAAGTTCAACTTCAGCTCCAGCTTCTTCCAATGTTTTCTTCAGTGATTCTGCTTCGTCCTTAGCCAAACCTTCTTTAACTGTGCTAGGAGCACCGTCTACCAAATCCTTAGCTTCCTTCAAGCCCAAGCCACAAGCTTCCTTAACGGCCTTAACTACTTGAAGTTTAGCTGAGCCAGCGCTCTTCAAAACTACATCGAAAGAAGTCTTCTCTTCTGCAGCGGCAGCACCACCAGCAGCAGGACCAGCAGCAACAGCTACAGCTGCAGCAGCAGGTTCAATACCATATTCTTCCTTCAAGATTGTTGCAAGTTCATTAACTTCTTTTACTGTCAAGTTAACTAATTGTTCTGCAAAAGCTTTCAAATCTGCCATTTTTGTATGAATTTAATTGTTTAATACTAAATAATTGATTAATTTGTTTTTGCGGCCTACAGGCCAATAATTTACGAAGCCTTACGCTTCGCGTTCACCAAGAGTCTTGAGAACTCCGTGAAGGGTGTTACCACCTGATTGCAGAGCAGAAATAACATTCTTGGCCGGCGACTGCAGCAAAGCGACAATTTCGGCAATAACTTCATTTTTGCTCTTAATAGCTACGAGAGCATCCAACTGGTCAGCACCAACATAGAAGCTTTCTTCAGCATAAGCTGCCTTCAAGCCCGGAATACCATCTTTTGACTTGTCTTTAATTAACTTTGCCGGAGCGTTCGCAACATTGCAGAACATAACGGCAGTCGTACCTTTCAGACATCCATAAAGAGGCGAATAGTCTTCTTCCAGGCTTTCCAATGCCTTATGAAGCAACGAATTCTTCACTACCACCAGTTTAATGCCAGCCTTAAAGCAAGCAGCACGCAACGCGCTGGTAGAAGCTGCATTCATCGCAGTGGTATCAACCAGATAGAAATGACTATATTCTTTTACCGTAGCAGCAATCTGCTCAATAATCGTACTTTTATCTTCCTTTCTCATGATTAGTCCTTTTTATTAGATTTCCTCCACTGATTTCGGGTCGATCTTGATACCCGCACTCATCGTACTAGAAAGATAAATACTCCTTATATATGTACCCTTGGCTGCAGTCGGTTTCAATTTAATCAAAGTAGAGATGAATTCTTTCGCATTGTCACGAATTTGATCAGCACTAAATGAAACTTTACCGATAGAAGTATGAACAATACCACTCTTATCAACCTTAAAGTCGATCTTACCTTGTTTTACTTCTCTAACAGCTTTAGCAACATCCATAGTTACAGTGCCACTCTTCGGATTAGGCATCAATCCACGAGGACCGAGAATACGACCGAGCGCACCGATTTTACCCATGATGGACGGCATCGTGATAATCACATCCACATCTGTCCATCCACCTTTGATCTTTTCTATATATTCGTCAAGACCAACATAATCAGCTCCAGCTTCTTTAGCAGCAGCTTCAGCATCCGGTGTACACAACACCAAAACACGCGTAACCTTACCAGTACCATGAGGAAGTGATACTACACCTCTCACCATCTGGTTCGCCTTACGAGGGTCTACACCCAAACGGACATCAATATCCAAAGAAGCATCAAACTTAGTAAAAGTAATTTCTTTCACTAAAGCAGAAGCTTCCTTAAGAGAGTATGCTTTCCCTGCTTCAATTTTCTCTGCAGCTAACTTTTGATTTTTTGTCAGTTTACCCATTCTAATTGAAGTTTATTAGTTATTAACCGGGAATTCCCCCTTTACAGTGATACCCATACTTCTCGCTGTACCGGCGACCATTTTCATGGCAGCTTCCACAGTAAAGCAGTTCAAGTCAACCAACTTATCCTGAGCAATCGTACGAACTTGTTCCCAAGTAATCTCAGCAACTTTCTTACGATTCGGTTCTGCCGATCCGCTCTTAACCTTCGTCAGCTCCAGCAACTGAATAGCCACAGGAGGAGTCTTGATTACAAAATCGAAAGACTTGTCAGCATAGTAAGTGATAATAACAGGAAGAATCTTTCCTGCCTTGTCCTGGGTTCTGGCATTGAATTGCTTGCAAAACTCCATAATATTAATACCCTTCGAACCCAATGCAGGGCCTACGGGAGGAGATGGATTTGCAGCGCCTCCTTTAATCTGTAATTTGATTAGTCCAGCAACTTCTTTAGCCATTGTTAAAAATTGATTTATTATTACATTAATGACGTTGAACGACACAGCGTAACATCTGCATCATTCTTTCTCAACTTGCATAAAGCCCAATTCAAGCGGCGTTTTCCGCCCGAATATCTTTACCATGACCTTCAGTTTCTTCTTCTCGGTATTTATTTCTTCAATGATTCCGCTGAATCCGCTAAACGGGCCATAATTTACCTTTACTGTCTCACCGACAACATAAGGTATATTCACCTCTTCAGCAACATCCTGCAGTTCATCTACCGTACCAAGAATCCGATTGACTTCTGATTGTCTCAGAGGAGTAGGCTTATCCATTCCTCCTAAGAAACCTATCACATTAGGAGTGTTCCGCAAATGGTGAGCAACCTCACCGACAAGAGCCGCTTCTACCAAAACGTATCCGGGAAGATAACTCCTCTCCTTCACAATTTTTTTGCCATTGCGAACCTGATACACCTTTTCGGTAGGAATCAACACCTGAGAAACGTAATCTCCAAGGTCGCTGTTTCTAATGTCAGCCTCAAGGTATTCCTTAACCTTAGATTCTTTTCCGCTTATAGCACGCAAAACGTACCATTTCTTTTCAATCTCAGACATTTCTCCGTACTTTAATGTGGATACACAAACTCCATTACATGTTGGAAACAAAAGTCCATCACAAACACCACCAGTGCAATGAGCAGGGAAGCATATAAAACAACTACTGCGCTGTTGGTTAGTTCTGCATACGTAGGCCACGACACTTTATGAACAAGTTCGTCGTAAGTTTCTTTGATATAGTTTACAATCTTTTTCATTGCAATAAGATTAGCACGGGAGGAGAGGCTCGAACTCCCGACACCCGGTTTTGGAGACCGGTGCTCTACCAACTGAGCTACTCCC
>CALUOV010000210.1 GCA_944322275.1 uncultured Bacteroides sp.
ACGACGGTAAAGGGAAATACTTAATCGACGTATTTTTTCATGATGCAGCAAGCGTTGTGTCCGCCAAAGCCAAACGTGTTGCTCAGGGCGGCATTTATGGTACGCTCTTGTGCATGATTGAAAGTGAAATTTAAGTTATAGTCGATGTTCTCATCCTTGTCATCTTCCTCGTGGTTGATGGTAGGCGGCACGATGTTGTCACGCACAGCCAGACAGCAAACCATTGCTTCCAATGCGCCGGCAGCACCCAGCAGGTGACCGGTCATTGACTTGGTGGAAGAGATATTGAGCTTGTAGGCATGTTCGCCAAAAAGCTTCTGGATGGCTTTTACTTCCGACAAATCGCCAACAGGGGTTGACGTACCGTGTACGTTGATGTAGTCGATGTCTTCCGGTTGCATACCGGCATCCTCGAGTGCGTTCTGCATAACGAGGGCGGCTCCCAGTCCTTCAGGATGTGAAGCGGTAATGTGGTGTGCATCGGCCGACATACCTACACCGGCTACTTCGCAGTAAATTTTTGCACCGCGGGCTTTGGCATGCTCCAGTTCCTCAAGAATGAGGCAGGTTGCACCTTCACCCATGATAAAGCCGTCACGACTGGCGCTGAACGGGCGTGAAGCGTGTTCGGGGTCATCATTACGGGTTGAAAGAGCGTGCATGGCGTTAAAGCCACCTACACCGGCCGGCCAAATGGCGGCTTCAGCACCACCGGTTACCATCACGTTAGCCTTGCCCAGACGAATCAGATTGAAAGCGTCGGCCAGGGCGTTGGTTGAAGAGGCACATGCGGAAGTGGTGGTGTAGTTAGGACCATGGAAACCGTACTGAATGGAAATCTGGCCGGATGCGATGTCGGCAATCATTTTCGGGATGAAGAAGGGATTATACTTCGGTCCCATTTCGGCACCGTTTACAGCATAATTTCCGGCTTCTTCCTCAAAGGTATGAATACCGCCGATTCCTACGCCCAGCACAACTCCTATACGGTTCTTGTCTTCTGCTTCCAAATCCATGCCGGAGTCTTTTACGGCTTCCATAGCGGCCACCAGAGCATACTGCTCGTAGAGGTCCATCTTGCGGGCCTCCTTGCGGTCGATGAAGTCCGTTGCCTTGAAGTTCTTTACTTCACAGGCAAACTGGGTTTTGAATTTTGAAGCATCGAAATGTGTAATAGGTGCGGCTCCGCTCTTACCGGCCTTCAGGGCTTCCCAGGTTTCGGGAGCCGTATTGCCAAGAGGAGAGAGGGCGCCAAGACCCGTTACGACCACTCTTTTTAATTCCATATAGTTTTTTTTAAAAGCTCGCAGTTGTTACGCGGTCTTATTCAATTATTTTGCGTGTTCTTCGATGTAAGCAATAGCGTCACCTACAGTGGCAATCTTTTCTGCCTGATCGTCAGGAATAGATATCTTGAATTCTTTCTCAAATTCCATGATGAGCTCTACAGTGTCCAGAGAATCGGCACCCAGGTCGTTAGCGAAGCTGGCTTCGTTCTTTACTTCTGCTTCATCAACACTCAGTTTATCAACGATAATTTGCTTTACTTTCTCTTCGATTTCAGACATAACTTTTTATGTTTTAGTAATTAATAAATGGTTTAAGCATATACTTTTGGCTGCAAAAATAAGTTTTAATATCCAAACCTGCAAGCATTTTCCGAAAAAATGCCGTTTTTTGTGCACAGTTTTTTGTTTTTTGTGCCAAACGGATTCATTTTTAACTTTCCGGCTGACGAGGTGGATATAAGACCGGAGAGCGGCCTGTTTTTTTTTCAGGCCTGATTTTCCGTACGTTTGCCGATGGATGTGGCCCAGCCGATGATGACGTCGGGAAAATGCTTGTATTCCAACTCATGCACGCGCGAGGCCAGCGTATCGGGCGTGTCGTCGGGCATGACGGGACACTTGGCCTGGAAGAGGGGCTCGCCGGCATCCAGTTCGCCATTGACCAGATGGATGGTTATGCCCGACTCCTTGTCGCCGCAGCGCAGCACGTCCTCGTGTACGTAGTGGCCGTACATGCCTTTGCCGCCGTGTTTGGGCAGCAGGGCGGGGTGGATGTTGACAATGCGGCCGGCATAGGCGTCAACCAGATATTCGGGCACGCGCACCAGGAATCCCGACAGCACAATGCCGTCTACTTCATGGCGGCGGAGCAGGCTGAGCACTTCGTCCTGCTGCTCCCACTCGGCACGGCGCACACAGCAGGTGGGCACACCGAATTTCTCGGCACGCGCAATGGCACCGATGCCAGGCTTACTGGCCACAAGCAGTACGACTTTAATGTCCGGGTTGCCGCACAGGTGGTGCAGAATGTTTTCGGCGTTGGTGCCTTCACCCGAAGCAAAGATAGCAAGATTGATCATGATTCTTTTCTTTTTTGTGTGACGACAAAGGTACAAAAAAATTGCTATAACCGCACGGCGCAACTTTTGCTTTTCCACATCCGTACATCATCATCTTATTTTTTTGTTTTAATCTAAAGGTTTTTCTATTTATATAAAGAAAAAATACTTATGAGCATGATGTATGGGTGTGGATATTGTGGATAACTCGGCGGTCTGTTTTTCATCGGCTTTGCGGGTGGAGAGGTTATCCACGAAAAGGGGGATGTTTTTCCACACCGGACGGGGGATGCTTCCGGTGGCTTGCCTGCTCGGGCTGCCGGCCGTCGGGCGGAACTTTATGCACAGGGTGTGGATAACTTTGGCCATTTTCTGACGCGTTTTCCTCGGGCGTTGAAAATTCCGGTGATTTCGTGGGAAAGTATGGTGGAAAATGTCGAAAATCGTCGTGGAAAGGTGGATATTCTGCTTTTCGTCCGCCGCGGCATTTCCGGTGGATTCAGAAAGGTTTTTACACGGCGTTTTCCACGTTTTTTCGGCAGTTATCTACACGTTTTCCACAGCCTTTTACCCGCGCTTTCGGATGATGTTCAGGGGCTGTTTTTCGGGGCAGTGAGCGGGCCGGAAACGGTCAGGGCGGAAGGTGACGGGAGGAGTCGGTTGTGGAGGAAAAAAGGCGGGATGAAAAACTTTTTTTCCGGCATCTTGTTCTTTCCAGGTCGGTTGTTGTTGGCCGGGGAGATGATGCGGAAAAGGGAGAGCCGCGGTGGTGGAGGAGGAATCGGCTTCAGGCGTTTGGGGGCAGGTACAAAAAACCGGCTCCCTGATCACCACAGTGGTAGGGAGCCGGTTGGTTCGGATATTTCATTC
>CALUOV010000211.1 GCA_944322275.1 uncultured Bacteroides sp.
GAGGCATACAGGTTCTTGTCCGTGTTCAGGAGTATGTACAATCCTTCCGTCATCTTCAACTCCAGCAGTTCGTCCGTAGGCTGGATGCCGGAATTGAAGTAAGGGGTCATGGACTCGAACAGGCTTACGATGTCGGGGCGGTTGGACGGCAACCTGTATAGGCTGACTTTGCTCCGTCGTGCATCTTGCGGCAGGCTTTCCTTGTTCAGGCGATTGTAAAAACTACGCAGGAATTTATCCGTGAACATCAGGAAGATGGCTTTGAACTGCTCTCCTTTGTATGCCTGCTTGGTGAGCTGCACGCTGAAGTCCTTGCGGATGAATGCGCAGTCGCCCTTGTGCAGCCCGGTGACTTTTTCGTGTTCCTTTATCTCCAGCTCGCCGGAATACATATAGACCAGCACATGCGAATGGTTGCGGTGCAGGCAACTGCTACCGTTGTCTGAGTACATGGCAAGGAAGATGTCCGAGTACCGCAACGTATTAATTCCTTTCAAACAGTCTGTTCCCATCTTTATATCGTTTTATGGACAAAAATAGTATAAAAAAGTGAGATATTGGGCAAATCGTGGAAAATAGGATTGAGAATAAGGATTCGTCCTGTAACACGCGTGAAAACGTATGCATAGAAACAATTTGTGTTTATTGCTGTCATCGTATTCTGAGCAACAAGCCATAATGAATAAAATTATTGCTTGGTAGAATGATAATTGGTGCGCGCGTCAGCAAAAAGGATATGGGCGGCAATTCTTTTTCTACTGAAAACTTTCCGCTATCCGTATTCTTTTGTTACATTTGCATTTTGTAAACATCATATGGAAGATGGAAACAGAAATGAATTCATATAGCTTGCTGAATTCGATAGCATATCCTGAGGACTTGCGCAAACTGAAAGTGGAGCAACTCCCAGAGGTCTGTAGGGAATTGAGGCAGGATATTATAGACGAGGTGTCCCATAATCCGGGGCATTTCGCCGCTAGCTTGGGGACGGTGGAACTGACCGTTGCTCTACATTATATATATAATACGCCCTATGACCGCATTGTGTGGGACGTAGGACATCAAGCTTACGGGCATAAAATATTGACTGGAAGACGGGAGGCTTTTTCTACCAATCGGCGGCTCGGGGGAATCCGTCCTTTCCCTTCTCCTGAAGAGAGTGAGTATGATACATTTGTGTGTGGTCATGCATCCAATTCTATTTCGGCAGCTTTGGGTATGGCGGTAGCCGCGGCTCGCAAGGTAGAAGTGGATCGTCACGTGGTAGCTGTCATTGGAGATGGAAGTATCAGTGGCGGCTTGGCTTTCGAAGGATTGAATAACGCTTCGTCTACTCCGAATAATCTGCTTATCATTCTGAATGACAATGACCGTGCCATTGACCGCAGTGTGGGAGGGATGAAGCAATACTTGTTTAATCTGACCACAAGTAACCGGTATAATCAGTTGCGGTTTAAAATATCGCGGTTGCTTTTCAAGATGGGTATCCTGAACGAGGAGCGCCGTAAGGCTTTGATACGTTTTGCCAATAGCTTGAAGTCCATTGCGGCTCGTCAGCAAAATATCTTCGAAGGGATGAATATTCGCTACTTTGGGCCTATTGACGGGCATGACGTGAAGAATCTGGCGAGGGTGTTACATGACATAAAAGATTTGCAGGGACCTAAGATTCTGCATCTGCATACAGTCAAGGGAAAAGGTTTTGAGCCGGCGGAAAAAGATCCGGGTGTATGGCATGCTCCAGGCAAGTTCAATCCGGATACTGGAGAGCGTATTTTAGCCGATACAAGTCATTTGCCCCCTCTGTTTCAGGATGTATTCGGTGAGACATTGGTGGAGCTGGCAAAAGCCAATCCTCGTATTGTGGGAGTCACTCCGGCCATGGCAACAGGCTGCTCCATGAATAAGCTGATGGAAGTGATGCCCGACCGCGCTTTTGACGTAGGCATAGCCGAAGGGCATGCGGCTACTTTCTCGGGTGGTATGGCTAAGGAGGGACTACAACCTTTTTGCAATATCTACTCTAGTTTCATGCAGCGGGCATATGACAATGTGATACACGATATTGCTTTGTTGCGTTTGCCGGTAGTGCTGTGTTTAGACCGTGCAGGATTGGTAGGGGAGGATGGTCCTACTCATCATGGCGTGTTCGACTTGGCTTATTTTCGCCCGATTCCCAACTTGACCATTGCATCACCGATGAACGAACACGAGTTGCGCAGGCTGATGTTCACAGCTCAGTTACCTAATAAGGGGTCGTTTGTGATTCGTTATCCGCGAGGAAGAGGTGTGCTCTTGGATTGGCGTTGCCCACTGGAAGAAGTCGCAGTGGGAAAAGGACGTAAGCTAAAGGACGGAACGGATGTGGCTGTGCTGACATTGGGACCTATCGGTAATGTGGCCGCACGTGCCATTGAGCGGGCGGAGAAAGAAAAACAACTCTCCATCGCTCACTATGACATACGTTTCTTAAAACCGTTGGATGAGGAACTGTTGCACGAAATAGGACGCAGATTTCAGCGTATAGTAACCGTGGAGGATGGAGTCATCAAGGGCGGTATGGGAAGTGCCGTCTTGGAATTTATGTCCGACCATGGCTATAAACCCGATGTGCGGCGTATCGGGGTGCCCGATAAGTTTGTGGAGCATGGTACGGTTGATGAACTTTACAGGTTGTGTGGTATGGATGAAGATAGTATATTTAAACAATTGATAGTACAGTGAAAATCATTATTGCCGGTGCCGGTTCGGTAGGCACCCATTTAGCTAAATTGTTGTCCAGAGAAAAACAGGACATCATCCTGATGGATGAAAATGAAGAGCGACTGAATGCTTTTGGCTCTAATTTCGATTTAATGACGGTACCTGCTTCGGCTTCTTCTATTTCGGGGCTGCAAGAGGTGGGCGTGGAAGATGCGGATTTGTTTATTGCCGTTACGCCTGATGAAAGCCGCAACGTGACCGCATGTTTGTTGGCAGCAAACCTTGGAGCGCAGAAAACAGTTGCCCGTATAGATAATTATGAATATCTGCTTCCTAAAAACAAGGAGTTTTTTCAGAAAATAGGAGTGCATTCGCTGATTTATCCGGAGATGTTGGCGGCCAAAGAGATTGTGGCATCTATCCGTATGAGTTGGGTGCGCCAATGGTGGGAATTCTGTGGAGGTGCCTTGATACTGATAGGCACCAAGATGCGTGAGAAAGCAGAAATATTGGACATACCACTTTATAAATTGGGCGGACCGGAGTTGCCTTATCACATCGTAGCCATCAAGCGCGGAAACGAGACCTTAATTCCGCGAGGCGATGATTCTATCAAATTGCATGATATTGTCTATTTTACCACTACCCGCAAATACATACCGTATGTGCGTAAGGTGTCGGGCAAGGAAGATTATCCGGATGTGCGCAACGTCATGATAATGGGAGGAAGCCGCATAGCGGTACGCACCGCCCAGTATGTCCCTGATTATATGCAGCTGAAGATCATTGACAATGACTTGAACCGTTGTAATCGTTTGAGTGAACTGCTGAACGACCGGATTATGATTATCAATGGCGATGGGCGCGACATGGACCTGCTGGTGGAAGAAGGCTTGCAGAATACCGAAGCTTTTGTAGCTCTAACCGGAAATTCGGAGACAAATATCCTGGCTTGTCTGGCGGCTAAGCGGATGGGGGTTAGAAAAACCGTGGCCGAAGTGGAGAATATCGATTACATAGGCATGGCTGAAAGTTTGGATATTGGCACTGTAATTAATAAGAAGATGATAGCTGCCAGCCACATTTATCAGATGATGCTGGATGCTGACGTCAGCAATGTGAAATGTCTCACGGTTGCTAATGCTGATGTGGCGGAGTTTACGGTAAAGGCGGGTTCGAAAATAACGAAGCATCCCGTAAAAGACTTGGGCTTGCCCAAAGGTGTAACTATCGGAGGACTTATCCGTCAGGGCGAAGGTGTAGTGGTTACGGGTAATACGCTTATTCAACCGGGTGATCATGTGGTGGTATTTTGTCTTAGTATGATGATTAAGAAGATAGAGGGATACTTTAGTTAAGTTTGACATAGGATAAAAAGTGTAAAAAGTACCATTATTTGTTATTCGGAGATTACAATCAGATGAAATTCTTATTGTACTTTTGCCGCTGAAAACAAATAGGGGAAAACGTTCCCTTTAATTATTTTAAAAAATCTTATTGGATTTATGAACTTTACCCTCTTAGTGACCGTTGTGTTGACGGCAATTCTTTTTGTTGGCGTAGTAGTTGTGCTGTCCAATCTGATAGCACCTCACTCGTACAACCCTCAAAAGATGGAGCCTTACGAGTGTGGTATCCCGACACGAGGCCGTTCGTGGATGCAGTTCCGTGTGGGTTATTACCTATTCGCCATCTTGTTTCTGATGTTTGAAGTAGAAACGGTATTCCTCTTTCCATGGGCTGTTGTAACCCGACAATTAGGAGTCGGTGGATTATTGGGAGTGGGATTCTTTTTGTTTATCTTAATTCTGGGCTTGGCGTATGCCTGGAGGAAAGGAGCATTGGAATGGAAATAAAGAGACGGCCGAAAATTAAGTCTATTCCATACGAGGAATTCCAAGACAACGAAACATTGGAGAAACTGATCGCTCAAATGAACGAAGGAAGAACCAATGTAATAGTGGCAAGTTTGGATGAGCTAATAGATTGGGGACGTAGTAACTCATTGTGGCCTTTGACGTTTGCTACCAGTTGTTGTGGTATTGAGTTTATGGCTGTATGCGCGGCACGTTATGACATCGCCCGCTTTGGTTTTGAGGTAACCCGTAACAGTCCCCGACAGGCGGACGTTATCTTGGTCAGTGGTACGATTACCAATAAAATGGCTCCTGTGTTAAAGCGTTTGTACGACCAGATGGCTGACCCGAAATATGTGGTAGCTGTAGGTGGATGTGCTGTCAGCGGTGGGCCTTTCCGGAAGTCGTATCACGTGGTGCAGGGCGTGGACCAGATTATACCGGTAGATGTCTATGTGCCTGGCTGTCCTCCCAGACCAGAGGCTTTCCTTTATGGCATGATGCAGTTGCAGCGTAAAGTAAAGATGGAAAAGTTCTTCGGCGGTATCAACCGGAGAAAAAAAGAAGAATGATTAATCAGTGAACATTAAATATTGGTTTCGTGGAAGATACAATATTATATATAGAACCGGCCCAGTTGCACGAACGGATGTTAGACTTGCGTGACAAGCAGCAGATGGATTTTTTGGAGAGTCTGACCGGTATGGACTGGGGAGTACGGAAAGAAGACGATCCCGCCGATGCACTCAGAGGATTGGGTGTGGTGTATCATTTAGAGTCTACCGTTACCGGTAAGCGTCTTGTCGTGAAGACTTCGACTGAAAACAGGGAGCAACCGGAGTTGCCTACCGTAACGGACATCTGGTGTGGTGCGGAATTGCCGGAACGTGAAGCCTATGATTTCTATGGCATTGAGTTTATAGGACATCCGGATATGCGTCGCCTTTTCTTGCGCAATGATTGGGTAGGCTATCCGTTCCGTAAGGACGATGACCCCATCAAGGAAAATCCTCTGCGCATGGATAACGAGCCTACCGTAGATACGACTCGTGAATACAATTTGAAACAAGACGGAACGCCAACTGAAATAGAGGAAACACTGTTTGGTGATGAAGAATACGTGGTAAATATTGGCCCTCAGCATCCAGCTACGCATGGCGTGTTGCGCTTCCGGGTATCATTGGAGGGTGAGAATATTAAAAAGATAGACGTGAATTGCGGCTACATCCATCGCGGTATTGAGAAGATGAACGAAAGTCTGACCTATCCGCAAACATTGGCTTTGACAGACCGTTTGGATTATCTGGGTGCTATGCAGAACCGTCATGCGTTGTGTATGTGCATTGAGAAGGCGATGGGTGTGGAAGTCAGCGAACGTGTGCAATACATCCGTACCATTATGGATGAGTTGCAACGTATTGACTCTCATATCTTGTTCTTTGCGTGTCTGTGCCAGGACTTGGGAGCGACCACGGCTTTCCTTTACGGATTTCGTGACCGTGAAAAGGTGCTTGACATTTTTGAGGAAACATGCGGAGGCCGTTTGATATTGAATTATAATACCATTGGAGGCGTCCAGGCAGATATTCATCCTAACTTTGTACATCGGGTGAAAGAGTTTATCCCCTACATGCGTCATAACCTGCAAGAATATTACGATGTATTTATTAATAATGTGATCGCTCAAAACCGTCTGAAGGGAGTAGGCGTGCTGACTCGTGAACAGGCTATCGCTTTTGGCGCTACAGGGGGTACCGGTAGAGCCAGTGGATGGGCTTGTGATGTGCGTAAGCGTATGCCATACGGTGTTTATGACAAGGTTGATTTCAAGGAAATCGTACGTACGGAAGGTGACTGTTTTGCCCGTCTGTTGGTGCGTATGGATGAGATAAAAGAAAGTCTGAACATTATTGAACAATTGATAGACAATATTCCCGAAGGTGCTTATCAAGAGAAGATGAAACCCATCATCCGTGTGCCGGAAGGTAGCTGGTATAGCGCTGTGGAGGGTAGTCGTGGTGAGTTTGGAGTTTACTTGGAGAGTAGGGGAGACAAAACTCCTTATCGTTTGCATTACCGGGCTACAGGATTGCCGTTGGTAGGTGTGATAGACACCATTACCCGCGGTGCTAAGATTGCGGACTTGATAGCCATCGGCGGTACGTTAGACTATGTGGTACCAGATATCGACCGATGAGAAAATAGGAATGTATGTGTAAATAGTAAAATGACAATATGTTAGATTTTAGTGTTGTAACAAGCTGGATACACACGATGCTGACATCGGTTATGCCCGAAGGCTTGGCGGTGTTCATTGAATGTGTCGTGATAGGCGTTTGCATTGTGCTGATGTATGCTTTGCTGGCCATCGTGCTTATCTATATGGAACGAAAGGTATGCGGTTTCTTCCAGTGTCGCTTAGGCCCGATGCGTGTAGGTCCTTATGGTACTATACAGGTGATATGCGATGTGCTGAAGATGCTGACCAAGGAAATCTTTACCCCCAAAGGTGTAGATAAGTTGCTTTATAACCTGGCGCCTTACATGGTGTTGTTGGCTTCGTTCCTGACCTTCGCCTGTTTGCCCATGAACAAAGGGTTGGAAGTGTTGGATTTCAATGTAGGAATTTTCTTTTTGTTGGCTGCGTCAAGCATTGGCGTGGTAGGTATCTTGTTGGCAGGTTGGAGTTCCAACAACAAATTTTCGTTGATAGGCGCCATGCGAAGCGGCGCACAGATTATCAGTTACGAACTGTCTGTAGGACTTAGTATCTTGACCATGGTCGTATTGGCCGGAACCATGCAGATTTCGCAGATTGTGGAAGGTCAAACTGACGGTTGGCTCATCTTTAAAGGGCATATTCCTGCCGTGATAGCTTTTATCGTTTATCTGATAGCCGGTAATGCGGAATGTAACCGTGGTCCTTTTGATTTGCCGGAGGCTGAAAGTGAATTGACGGCAGGATACCATACGGAGTACAGCGGTATGCATTTTGGCTTCTTCTACCTGGCGGAATACTTGAACCTTTTCATCGTATCGGCCATTGCCGCTACGGTGTTCCTGGGCGGATGGATGCCATTGCATATTCCCGGATTAGACGGCTTTAACATGGTGATGGACTATATTCCTGGTTTTGTTTGGTTCTTTGCCAAGTCTTTCTTCATTGTATTCTTATTGATGTGGATGCGTTGGACATTTCCCCGTCTTCGTATTGACCATATTGTGAAGCTGGAATGGAAATACTTGATGCCTATTTCGTTGGCCAATTTGCTGTTGATGGCTGTATGCGTGGCGTTAGGATGGCACTTCTAATGGTAATTTGTAAATCGTAAAATAGTAAATGGAAAAACAATCTTATATAGGAAGTCTCGGTAAGGCGGTGGCCAGCTTGGCAACAGGTTTGAAGACAACTATGCGCGAATACTTCACACCTAAGATTACCGAACAATATCCCGAAAACCGTAAGACGCTGAAGATGTTCGACCGCTTCCGGGGTACATTGGTAATGCCTCACAATGAGCAGAACGAACATAAATGTGTGGCTTGCGGACTGTGTCAGATGGCTTGTCCCAACGACAGTATTCATGTGGTGAGCGAGACCATCACTACCGAGGATGGGAAAAAGAAAAAGGTATTGGCGCGCTATGAATATAATTTGGCTTCATGCATGTTCTGTCAACTTTGCGTCAACGCTTGTCCGCATGGTGCCATTACGTTCGACCAGAATTTTGAACATGCAGTTTTCGACCGTTCTAAGTTACTCCTGACGCTGAATCGTCCGGGCAGCCATGTAGAAGAGAAGAAGAAACCTGTAGCTAATGAACAAAACGCTTAAACGATATGGAAATAACTCTTGAGACTGTAGTATTTTTCTTTTTGGCGGCTTTCATTGCCGTGTTTTCCGTGCTGACGGTGACCACGCGGCGTATGGTGCGTGCGGCCACATGGCTGTTGTTTGTGCTTTTCGGCACGGCAGGTATCTACTTCCTGTTGGGATATACCTTTTTGGGAGCCGTACAGGTTATGGTTTACGCGGGTGGTATCGTGGTACTCTATGTGTTCTCCATTCTGTTGGTGAGCGGCGAGGGCGATCGGGTGTCCAAGTTGAAACGCAGTAGGTTGGTAGCCGGATTGGGTACCGTATTGGCAGGTGCTGTTATTGTGCTGTTTATTACGTTGAAACATAAATTCCTGGCTCCGGTGGATGTGGAACCCGTAGAGGTGAACATCGAGACCATCGGTCAGCATTTGCTTAGTGGTGACAAGTATGGTTACTTGTTGCCTTTCGAGGCGGTCAGTGTTCTGTTACTGGCTTGCATCGTAGGAGGTTTGCTGATTGCGCGCAAGCGATAAAACGATAAATTGAAATCTAAAATCTGAAATAGATAATGATACATTTAGAATATTACCTGATCGTTTCGACCATCATGCTATTTGCCGGTATCTACGGCTTTTTCATCCGTCGCAATACGTTGGGCATGCTGATTTCGGTCGAACTGATACTGAACGCCACGGACATCAACTTTGCCGTGTTCAACCGCTTTCTCTTCCCCGAAGGGCTGGAGGGCTACTTCTTCTCGCTTTTTTCTATCGCTATCTCGGCAGCGGAGACGGCCATTGCTATTGCCATCATGATAAACATCTACCGCAACATCCGCAGTATACAAGTGGATAAGCTGGAAGACATGAAGTGGTAGAAGCATTTTTGAATGGCCACGAGAATATATAAGAAACGAGGATGTGTCATCATTGATTTCGACATATCTTTAAAAAGGAATTGAAAAGAAACAAAAAAAGAAGATAATGGAATATACGATTCTTATCCTACTCCTTCCTTTCCTCTCCTTCCTTACTTTGGGAGTGGGAGGCAAATGGATGTCCCACCGTACGGCGGGGCTTATCGGTACGGTGGTACTGGGTGTGGTGACCGTCTTGTCGTACTTGACGGCGTTCACGTACTTCACCGCTCCTCGATTGGCTGATGGTACGTATGAGACACTGATGCCTTATAACTTCCGTTGGTTACCCTTCACTGAACGGCTGAGCATTGACATGGGTATCTTGCTCGACCCCATCTCGGTGGTGATGTTGATTGTCATCAGTACGGTTAGCCTGATGGTTCACATCTACTCCTTTGGGTACATGAAAGGTGAACGCGGATTTCAGCGTTACTATGCTTTCCTCTCGCTGTTCACTATGTCCATGTTGGGACTGGTTGTGGCCACGAATATTTTTCAGATGTATTTGTTCTGGGAGTTGGTGGGTGTGTCGTCCTACCTGCTTATCGGTTTCTACTATACGAAGCCTGCTGCTATCGCCGCCTCCAAGAAAGCGTTCATCGTGACCCGTTTTGCCGATTTGGGCTTTCTCATTGGCATTCTTATTTATGGCTATTATGTAGGGACTTATACCTTTACGACCGAGGCGATGATGCTGATGAAGGGTGGATCCATGTTGCCGTTGGCTTTGGGACTGATGTTCATCGGTGGTGCTGGTAAGAGTGCCATGTTCCCGTTGCACATCTGGTTGCCTGATGCCATGGAAGGTCCGACACCTGTTAGTGCCTTGATTCATGCGGCGACGATGGTGGTGGCAGGTGTTTACTTGGTTGCCCGTATGTTCCCGCTCTTCATTGCATACGCTCCGGAAACGTTGCACATTGTGGCCTATGTGGGTGCTTTTACCGCCTTCTATGCCGCCAGTGTGGCTTGTGTGCAGAGTGATATCAAACGCGTATTGGCTTTCTCTACCATTTCGCAGATTGGTTTCATGATGGTGGCTTTGGGTGTCTGCACTTCTGCCGACCCGCATCACGGTGGTTTGGGTTACATGGCTGGTATGTTCCACTTGTTCACCCACGCCATGTTCAAGGCGTTGCTGTTCCTCTGCGCGGGTAGCATCATCCATGCGGTACACAGCAACGAAATGTCGGCCATGGGAGGCTTGCGCAAATATATGCCAGTCACGCACTGGACATTCCTCATCGCCTGCCTGGCCATTGCGGGTATCTGGCCACTCTCCGGCTTTTTCTCGAAGGATGAGATACTGGCCGCCTGCTTCCAGTTCAGCCCGGTGATGGGTTGGGTAATGACGTTCATCGCCGGTATGACGGCGTTCTACATGTTCCGTCTGTACTTCGGCATCTTCTGGGGCACGGAAAACAAGGAACTGCACACCGAACATACGCCGCACGAGAGTCCGCTCACGATGACCGTGCCGCTGATTATCCTGGCTGCCATCACGGTGGTATGCGGATGGGCATTGCCTTTCGGCCATTTGGTATCCTCCAATGGCCAGGCCTACGACATCCATATAGATTGGACCGTGGCAGGCATGAGCCTTGCCGTAGCTGCTACGGCTATTGCGATTGCCACCTCAATGTACCTGTACGAACGACAACCTCTGGCCGATGCCCTGCAACGTCGCTTCCGTGGTTTATGGACGGCTGCTTACCACCGCTTCTATATCGATGAAGTATACCAATTCATCACGCACCGGATTATTTTTGCCTGCATCAGTCGTCCCATTGCTTGGTGGGACCGTCACGTGGTGGATGGCTTCTTTAACTTCTTGGCGTGGAGTTCACAAGCTTCGAGCGATTCCATCCGGACGTTGCAGAGCGGTCGCGTGCAGCAATACGCATTGGTCTTTTTGCTCGGTGTGTTGGCATTGATACTTATATTAATGGTGTAATGACTCATAGTTTCTAATGGATAATTTATACTTAGCATAATGAACTTCTTATCTTTATTTGTTCTGATTCCGTTGCTGATGTTACTGGGGCTTTGGCTGAGCCGCAACATCAGTCAGATACGTGCGGTGATGGTGACAGGTGCCTCGGCATTGGTAGCGCTTTCCGTGGCACTGACTGTGATGTATCTCAACGCGCGTAGTAACGGGGCTGCGGACGAAATGCTGTTCTGCGCCGATATGGTTTGGTATCCCGCCCTTAACATTCATTACTCCGTGGGAGTGGATGGCATTTCGGTAGCCATGTTGTTGCTGTCGTCCATCATTGTCTTTACCGGTACGTTTGCTTCTTGGCGATTGCAGCCGCTTACTAAGGAATACTTCCTTTGGTTCACGTTCTTGTCATTAGGCGTGTTCGGCTTCTTCATCTCCATCGACCTGTTCACCATGTTCATGTTCTACGAGGTGGCCTTGATACCGATGTATTTGCTCATCGGCGTTTGGGGAAGCGGTCACAAGGAATATTCCGCCATGAAGCTGACGCTGATGTTGATGGGTGGTTCCGCTTTCCTGCTGATAGGCATCTTGGGCATCTACTACGGTAGCGGTGCCACAACGATGAACCTGTTGGAGATTGCAGGGCTGCATAACATTCCCATTGAACAACAGCGTATTTGGTTCCCGCTTACTTTCCTGGGCTTTGGTGTGTTGGGCGCTTTGTTTCCCTTCCATACATGGAGTCCCGATGGTCATGCATCAGCGCCTACGGCGGTGTCCATGCTGCATGCCGGCGTGTTGATGAAGTTAGGAGGTTATGGCTGTTTCCGCATAGCCATGTACCTGATGCCGGAAGCCGCGCAGGAATTGGGATGGATATTTATCATATTGACGGGTATCTCGGTAGTGTACGGTGCTTTCTCTGCGTGTGTGCAGACAGACTTGAAGTATATCAACGCTTACTCCAGTGTGAGTCATTGCGGCCTGGTGCTTTTCGCCATCCTGATGATGAATCAGACTGCAAGTACGGGTGCCGTGCTCCAGATGTTGAGCCACGGACTGATGACCGCCCTCTTCTTTGCCCTCATCGGTATGATATATGGTCGTACGCATACTCGTGACGTCCGCGAGCTGAACGGATTGATGAAGATTATGCCTTTCCTGTCCGTTTGCTATGTTATTGCCGGTTTGGCCAACTTGGGCTTGCCGGGTTTGAGCGGCTTTGTGGCAGAGATGACAATCTTCAACGGAGCTTTCGAGCATGCCGATACCTTCCATCGCACATGGACCGTTATCGCTACCTGTAGCATTGTTATCACGGCAGTCTATATTCTTCGTTTAGTGGGTAAGATACTTTATGGCACTTGTACGAACAAGCATCATCTGGCTCTGACCGATGCCACTTGGGACGAACGCACCGCGGTTATTATTCTTATAGTTTGCGTAGCGGCTTTGGGTATGGCTCCGTGGTGGATAAGTGATATGATTGGCGAGAGTGTCCTGCCGATAGTGAATGTGCTTAATATATAATTGATAACTTCTAATTCAGATTTGTATTCCATGGATTACAGTCAATTTCTCGTGATGAAAGAAGAGCTGTCGCTGATAGCCGTTATTCTCATCCTCTTCATAGCTGACCTCTTTATGAGTCCGGATGCGCACAAGCGTGACGGACGTCCGGTGCTGAACACCATGTTGCCTGTGGCTCTGATGCTGATACATATTGTGGTCACCATCGTACCAGGTCCGGTGGCTGAAGCTTTTGGTGGTATGTACTACAATAGTCCCATTCAGCATATTGTGAAGTCTATTCTCAGCGTTGGTACGCTTATTGTGTTCCTCATGGCTCATGAATGGATGCGCCGTCCCGATACGGCAGTCAAACAAGGAGAGTTCTACTTCCTGACGCTTAGTACGCTGTTGGGTATGTATTTCATGATTTCAGCCGGCCACTTCCTGATGTTCTTCATCGGACTGGAGACCGCCAGCATCCCGATGGCGGCTTTGGTGGCGTTCGATAAGTATCGCCATCACTCTGCCGAGGCAGGTGCCAAGTACATTCTGACCGCTTTGTTTTCCAGTGGCCTGTTGCTGTTTGGCCTTTCGTTAATATATGGTACGACAGGAACACTCTATTTTGCAGATCTGCCCGCACGGATGGACGGAAACGCCTTGCAAGTAATGGCTTTTGTGTTCTTCTTTGCCGGTATGGGCTTCAAGATTTCGTTGGTTCCGTTCCATTTGTGGACGGCCGATGTTTATGAAGGAGCGCCTAGTACGGTGACTGCTTACCTAAGCGTGGTTTCCAAAGGTTCTGCTGCTTTTGTTCTGATGGCAATCCTTTATAAAGTATTTGCCCCGATGGTTGACCAATGGCAGGAAGTTCTCTACTGGATAACGATTGCTTCCATCACCTTGGCCAACCTCTTTGCCCTGCGTCAGCAGAATCTGATGCGACTGATGGCCTTCAGTAGTATTTCCCAGGCCGGTTACATCATGTTGGGTGTTATCAGCGGCACGGCTCAAGGTATGACGGCTTTAGTGTACTATGTGCTGATTTATTTGTTCGCAAACTTGGGCGTGTTTACCGTTCTCACCATTGTTTACCTACGCTCGCAGAAGATTAGTTTGGAGGATTATAACGGTCTTTATCGTACTAATCCCAAGTTGGCGTTCCTTATGACTTTGGCCTTGTTTTCGTTGGCGGGTATTCCGCCGTTCGCGGGCTTTTTCTCGAAGTTCTTCATCTTTGCGGCGGCTTTCCACAGTGGTTTCCACCTGCTGGTGTTCATTGCGTTGGTCAATACGGTCATTTCGCTCTACTACTACCTGCGTGTAGTGAAAGCCATGTACATCAATCCGAGCGATGAGCCTATCGCTGCTTTTCAGAGCGACAATTACACCCGTGCCAGTTTGCTGATATGTACTGCCGGCATCTTGGTATTGAGTATTGCCAGTGTCGTTTACGACTCTATCGGTCATTATTCGTTTGGAATGTAATATTACACCATATTATATTATATATAATACGAATTCAGGAAGCGGTTGTTTTTTCCCTTGTGTTAGGAAAGAGAAACCGCTTTTTTAGGCTTGTTCCAATTGTATTTCTTATCCTTTCTAGAGGGTATTCTTTTTCTTCCTGTCAGATAATCTTCTTTTCTATAGAGGATAATCCTCTTTTTTATTATCAGTACTACTTTGTGTGTATGAGTATGCTGATGATTATATTTTATAATTTAATAAAATAATGTTTCATTCTTATTGGATTAAAATTTCTCTTTAGACGGAAGAATTTCATCCTTTTTATTCGTTCCTTTGAGATGGAGAAATTTACGAAAGGGCTTTTATGGGTGAAAAAATGCTCAAAAAGGATGAATATTTGCGCATTCACCTTTTCTTGGCATTTCTTTATCACTCATTAGTGCTAAAAAATTCAACTTAGCAGCGCTTTAAATAAAATAATGTTTAACTTAAAATCTTTTATATTTTATGATGAGCGATAAACTATTCTTTGGCAAAACATTAAGTCTGTCTCTCTTATTGTTTTGCTTCTTTATGGTGGCAGCCTCAGGTGTGAAGGCTGATACGAGGCAGGATACCGGAAAATACAAAGTGACCGGTGTAGTAAAGGACAATTTAGGTGAATTTGTTATTGGCGCGAGTGTAGTCGAGAAAGGCACGACCAATGGTGTTATTACTGGCTTGGACGGAAATTTCTCTTTGCAGGTTACACCGAATTCTACGTTGTCTGTTTCATTTGTGGGATATGCCACGCAAGAGTTTACGGTCAGTCAGGATGGCATGAATCTGAATGTCATTCTTTCCGAGAATTCGGAAATGATAGATGAAGTGGTCGTTGTAGGTTATGGCGTGCAGAAGAAAGAGAACCTGACAGGTTCAGTTGCTGCCGTTCAGTTTGATGAATTGGCGTCTATGCCTGTAGCCAATACTACGAATATGCTACAAGGACGTCTGCCTGGTGTAGTACTGACTGGTAATGGTGCACAAGCCGGACATGATAGCCCGGAAATCCGTATTCGTGGTGTAGGTACTATGGGGGATGCGGATAAGAACAATCCGATGGTGCTGATTGACGGTGTAGAAAGCAGCATTGCTCAGATGGCTGATCTGCCTGCTGATGATATTGCCAGTGTTTCCGTATTGAAGGATGCCGCTTCAGCCGCAATCTACGGTGTACGTGCCGCAAATGGTGTCATTCTGGTGACGACTAAGCGTGGCGCGGAACAGAAACCGTCCATCACTTATACAGGTAGTATTGCCATTCAGCAGGCTACGGTGTTGCCGGATTATGTGAACTCCTATGAATGGGCAAGGATGTACAACGAAGCTCAGCCTTCCAAGGCTTATACGGATGACATGTTGGAAGCGCTGCGTACCGGTTCGGATCCTGACCATTTTGCCAATACGGATTGGGCTGATGAGATGTTCCGTACGGCTCCCATGCATCAGCATCATCTTTCCGTCACAGGTGGTAGTAAAGATGTACATTACATGATCTCTACCCAGTACTTTAAGCAGGAAGGTATTCTGAAAAATACGTCTAACCAGCGTTTCAACTTCCGCTCTAATGTAGATGCCAAGTTAGGTATCGTAAAGATAGGTTTGAATCTTTCCGGTAGCCGTCAAAGCATAGAAGAACCTACCACGGATATCGGTGGAGATGGTTTAATGAGATACCTGACGTGGTATACTCGTCCTACTGTTCCTGTTACTTATTCGAATGGTCATTATGGTTATGTAGACGGTAACCCATTCATTTCTTCCACTGTTTTCAAGAATCCTATTTATGCGTTGAACAATGGTTATAAGGATAATAAGCACTACCGTTTCGATGGGCAGTTTTATGGAGAGATAGATATCTGGAAAGGTTTGAAGTTCCGTTCCAGTTTGGCATACAAATATTATATGAACGACACTTCTACATACAATCCGAAGTCGTTAGCCGTGTACGATGCCGATGGCAACGAACTTCAGCCGGCGGGTACCATGAACTCATTGAGCGATTATCATTATTTGGAGACCAGTTATATCAACGAAAACATCTTGACCTATAACAACCGTATCGGTAAGCATGAGTTTAGCGTTCTTTTGGGTCATTCTATCCAGGGTAGCCGTTGGGATTCCAATACAGCGGGTATTCAGGACTTCCCGACCGAGAATATTTACGAGTTGAACGGTGGCTCACAAAATCCTTCTGTGGCGGGTGAAGCGGTAGAGACAGCTTTGCAGTCCTTCTTTGGCCGTGTCAACTACAATTATGACGGGCGCTATTTGTTCGAGGCCAATGTACGTCATGACGGTTCTTCTCGCTTGCCTAAGAATAACCGCTACGCTACTTTCCCCTCTTTTTCGGGCGCATGGCTCATCTCGAGTGAGAGTTTCATGGAAGATGTGGATTGGTTAAGCTCCTTGAAGATACGTGCCAGCTGGGGTAAGCTAGGTAACCAGGAAATCGGTGATTATGCTTATGTAGAGACCTTGGGTGCGCAGGGCGGTTACTATTTCGGTGACAATAAGTATATCGGTATGCGCAAGACGAAGATAGCCAACGAAGACATCAAGTGGGAGACTACAACGATTACCGATGTGGGTTTGGACGCTTCTTTCCTTCAGAGCCGCATCAACGTGACATTCGACTGGTACAACAAGACCACTTCGGACATTTTGCTTCAACTTCCCATGCCTAACATCTACCTGGGTTCATTGAGCGCTCCTTATCAGAATGCCGGTAAGGTTCGTAACTTAGGTTGGGAGCTTGCCGTCAATTATTACGATGGGGCAGGCGATTGGCAATGGCAGGCTGGCGTATCACTGGCTGGTGTGAAGAATGAAATTCTCGATATGAAAGGACAGGAAAGCATTGACGGACACACCATCAATCGCGAAGGTGAAGCCATCAATTCCTATTATGGCTTGAAAGCTTTAGGTATTTACCGTACTGAGGAAGATTTGGAACGTTATCCGGCTACAATCAACGGACAGGCTCCGCAACTGGGTGACATCATTTACGATGATGTCAGCAAAGACGGTAATATCACGGAAGATGATGACCGCCAGATCATTGGTAATCCGTTCCCGAAGTTGCAATTTTCTTTCAACTTGGGCTTCTCTTGGAAGAATCTGGATGTAACGACCTTCTGGCAAGGCATTGCCGGTCTTGACCGCTTTAATTGGGATGAGACAACCATTTCGAATGGAGGTAACAAAACGACTCGTTGGTTGGATCGGTGGTCGACTGATAATATTGATGGAAGTATGCCTCGGTTGGGTAATACGAACAATGATATTTATTCATCATTCTGGTTGACTAAAGGTGACTATTTGCGTTTGAAGAACATCGAAATTGGTTATACCTTCCGTAACGAAGCATGGATGTCCAAATTGGGCGTCAAGAGCTTGCGCCTTTACGTAGCCGGAACGAATCTGCTGACGTTTACATCGTTGGATGATTACGACCCGGAGAAACAGAGCGGTGATATGCGTAACGATGTTCACCCTAACACGAAGACTTATTCATTTGGTGTTAACGTTAAATTCTAAACAGACATAGCAATTATGAAACTAATAAATAAATATCTGACACTCGGTCTGATGGCCGGAACATTGACTGCTGCCACTTCTTGTTCTGACAGTTTCCTACAGAAGGATTCGCTGACCGAAATATCTTCTTCTACTTTCTGGCAGACACCGGAAGACGCCATGATGGCACTCACGGCATGTTACGATGCTTTGCAAAGCAATTGGCTGTACAATTCGGATCAATATACTTTCGGCCCTTTGTACATGGAATGTATCTCGGACAATGGAGGTCATTTCAATTGGAGCGGTTGGGTACCGGGTTATGATGTAGCCATGGGTATACAGAATTCTTCATCATGGGTGTTTTCTGACTATTGGAACGCTTGTTATGAAACCATTAACCGCTGTAATCTTTTGATAGCCAACGTTGATCAGGTGGAAGGATTGTCCGATGAGGAAAAAGAACGCTACAAAGCCGAGGCTATCGTGCTGCGTTCGTTGATGTATACCAACTTGACCATCACATATCAGGATGTGCCTTATCTGACCGAGCCGTTGACGTTGGAGAATGCCGAGTGCGCCAAGACCGATCGTGCAACGATTGTGGAGAATGTGATGTCTGATCTGAAAACGAGTGCTGAAGTATTGCTTCAGACGGCAGACAGAGGCCGTGTGACCAAAGGTGCCGCACTGGCTATTCTGGGGCGTATTGCGTTATACAATGAAAAATGGTCAGATGCTATTGCCGCTTATCGCGAAATCATGGGATTGGGATATTCACTCTATGACGATTACGATGAATTGTTTACCCAGACCGGAGAGACTTCCAATGAAATCATTTTTGCCGTGCGTTACGAAGGTCCAGGAGTAAGTGAAGGCGCTGCCTACAACGCTCATTGGAATACGCCTTTGGAAGCCATGAACGGAACGCTTGATTTGGCAGACGATTACTACGTGCAAGCTACCGGATTGAAGACTGCCGATACTAACTATGGTGTTATGAACGGTGGGGTATTGGATGTCTCTCAGCCCAATGCCGCACACTTTGAAGGGCGTGACCCTCGTTTGTACACGACCCTGTTTGTTCCCGGTATGTATTGGAATGGCAGAGGCGGAGAAGGCGCCTGGTATGGCGGTGCCGCCGCTTCTCTTTCGATGGTTTACGTCATGAAGTATTTTGATGACACCGATACGAATAACTCATGGGACAACGGACAGGACTTTTACATCGTGCGTTATGCCGAAGTGCTGCTTTCATTGGCTGAGGCGCTGGTGCAGAGCGGAGACTACGATGAAGCAGAGGTACGTGACCTAATCAATCAGATTCGTCAGCGTCCCAGTGTCAACATGCCTCGTGTGGAGGATGTGGAAGGCACCGGTTTGTCGGCCGATCGTTTGCTTGAAATTATCAAGCACGAACGTCGTGTGGAGTTGGCTTTTGAAGGTCTGCGTCTGTTTGATGTATACCGTTGGCACGAATTGGACAAGGCTGTAGCCAATATAGAGCATGAACGTACGAGTCTGGGATTGGCTTACGAAACCCGTACCTACAATGGCGAGCGCGACTATGTATGGCCCATCCCGTTGGCTGAGTTGAATTCAAACTCCATGTTGGAGCAACATGAGCTTTGGCAATAACCGGGTTCATTGATCAGAGAAAAAGATGGCACAGATTGGGTGTATAATCTGTGCCATTTTCCTTTTAAATAAATATATTTGCAGATAAATGGAATTTATCCTTTAAACCTTTATTCCGATGAAAACATTTCACTTAGTATGTACCTCTCTTATTGCGTCCCTGATGCTAGCCTCGTGCGGCACAGACCGAGGGCAGACTTATTATTTGGATGCAACGGCAGGCAACGATGCCAATCCTGGGACCAGCGCTGAAGCAGCCTGGCAAAGTTTGGACAAAGCCAATCAATTGGTCCTACGTGCCGGTGACAAACTTTTGCTGAAGCGTGGGGAAACTTTTCACGGTCAATTGGAAATAAGCGGCAAAGGAACCGCGACTGACCGAATTGTGATTGACGCTTACGGCGATGGTGAAAAGAATCCTTGCATCGTAGGCTATGACACTTCCCGTTATGCCGCTCGTGTTTACAACTCCGATTATGTAACCATTCAGAATTTGGAGATAGTTAATACGGGTAAGGAACGCTTGGCCGGGCGTAGCGGACTGAAGATAGAATGTTCCGATTACGGCACGTCACACAACATTCGGGTGAACGCCGTTACGGTTCGCGATGTCAACGGCTCGTTGGTGAAAGCCGAAGGTGGCGGTTGCGGTATTCTCATTGTCAATGGCGGACGGAAAGTCCCCTCTCGTTTCGATAGCCTGACGATTGAGAATTGTCACATCCTGCGTTGCGCGCGCAATGCCATGATATGGGGAGCGTATAGCGACCGTCGCAACTGGTATCCCAGTCTGCACACGGTTGTACGCGGTAATCTGATAGAAGAAGTGCCGGGTGACGGTATTGTACCGATAGGTTGCGACAGCACATTGATAGAATACAACGTCATGCGCAATTGTCCGGACATTTTGCCGCCTACGGAAGCTGCGGCAGGTATTTGGCCTTGGAGTTGCGACAATACGCTGATACAGTTCAACGATGTGAGCGGACATAAGGCTCCGTGGGATGCGCAAGGGTATGATTGCGATTATAACTGTACCAATACCGTGATACAATACAATTATAGCCATGACAATTACGGAGGGTTGGTGTTGATTTGCAATGCTGGGTCGCAGACTGACTATAGTTTGGGTAACATCGGTAGCATTGTCCGCTACAACATCAGCATCGGCGACGGCATCCGTCCTAAGGAGACACGTGCGGGTATGTTCTCGCCCGGTATTCATATTGGTGGGCCTACCAAAAATACATTGGTAGAGCATAACATTCTGCATGCGAATGTAAAACCGGATAAATCCATAGACCGTACCATGATTACTTCGGACAGTTGGGATGGCTATGCTGACAGTACCACGTTCCGTAAAAATGTATTCTATACGCCGGAACGTAGCCGTTTCAACATGACGCAATCCACTCATAATTTGTTTGAGGGCAACTGGTATTTGGGACATTACGAACAATTGCCTGCCGATGAACAGAAACACACCACGTCCGCTTACTATGACAGGCAGGTATTGGCTGTGGATGCCAAAGGTTATGCCGGTTTGCGTCAGCTTATGAATGAGAAAATGGTAGGTGACAGCCTGCATTATTTTGTAGACCCTGCTGCCATTGAGGCCTTCTTCAAGGAGATGGAGTCGGAATAGTTTACATCTCTCATAGACATTACAGTCCTTCCCTGTTCTCCTTAACCAGGATTACAGTCCTTCTTAACAAGGACTCGAGTCCTTTAGTACTAGGACTGCAGTCCTGCTTAAGGAGGACTGAGACTGGATGCGGCTAAAATCATTCCTTTATGAAATATAATGGGCTGATAGATTTGTATGTATCTCATTATTAGTGCATTGCCGTTTCATCGTCTTATGTGTGACATACCTTTTTATTATTTTGCGTTGAAGAAAAAATCGAAGTTGGAAAATATTATACAAATCAAGCTCTTTGATGAAAATCACTACTGTATCGTTAAAAATAGAGATTGGCCTTTTTGCTACAAAAGTGTGTAGGAGATCCTTCGCGTTGCTCAGGATAACAGAGCACAATGCAAGTAGTTCTTTTTGTTGAATTTATCTTCAGTTGATTACTAAAAATCTTCCTTTAACTGGTAATTTATCATTTATTTGTGTTAATTTATTCGTTTTGGAAATTAATTTTCTATCTTTGTCCACAAGAGATAGAAAATTATGAGTAGCTTCCTGAACTATATGGGATGGGTGTTAGGTTTACTTTTCTGGATGAGTCAGCCGGTGTGGGCGGCCGACAACTTGAATTTTAAACCGTTGAACATTTCGTCCGAATTGCCCACTAAAGAAATACGCAACTTGTATCAAGACCGGGAAGGGTATATCTGGATTTCTTCCTACAGTGGTTTGTTGCGCTACGATGGTTATTCCTTCGTGGCTTATCACTCGTTGGATAAGGGTCAGGGACAGAATATGGATTGTTTTATTAACACGGTGACTGAAGACCTGGAGCATCGGATGTGGATAGGCACCCAGTTCGGTCTGTACGTACTTGATAAAAAGACAGAGAAAATTCATAAAATATCGCTTTCGCCGTTGAGCACTTCCAATGTAGAGACTTTGCTGACAGCTTCTAACGGGGATGTGTACATAGGTTGTAACAGAGGACTCTATCGGAAGAAAGCGGGGAGTGAAATTATAGAACAGTGTCGCGCATTGACAGACAGGTCGGCTGAAGCCATTGATGTAAAAGCCTTGATGGAAGATGACAGGGGATACATCTGGATAGGGACGTGGAGTCAAGGATTGATACGCTATGATACGGAACGTGACTGTTATTATCATTATAAAGGATTGAACCCGCGTGACTCCTCGCATTCCTTGTTTCAAGACGACAAAGGAACAATCTGGATAGGAACATGGCTTTATGGATTGTTGCGGCTGGAGAATCCCTACGACATGGAGCGTGTTTCCACCGTACGCTATATGCACGACAAGAACAATCCCCAAAGTCTGGCGGACAACATTATTTATACCATCACACAAGATCGCAACACAGGCAAGCTGTGGATAGGTTCACGGGGCGGACTCAGTGTGTTGGAGTCCGAGAAGAACGGGGGAATATTCACGAACTATCTGCCGGTAAATACTCCTCAGAAGCAATTGCTCTTTAACGAGGTAGATGCTTTGTTGTGCGACAAGAACGGACTTATGTGGGTCGGTATGTTGGGAGGAGGTATCTATACGGCCAATACGCATCGAGACCTCTTCTCCTACGATCCTTTGCCGCCTTTGCAGAAATTGTTACGGACGAGTTCCATACGTTGCATCTTCAAACTGGGAGAGGATGAGCTGTGGCTAGGTGTCAGAGGTTTTGGACTGGTATTCTACCATCCTAAGATGAGGCAAATCATTCCTTACAGTCAACATCCGGTATTTAAGGACCTGCCTTATATTTCTTGTGCGAACGACATTATCTATCGGGCGAAGACAGGGGAGTATTGAGTGGCTACGTGGGACGATGGCATTTGGTTTTATGATGGGAAAAAGGTCCGGTCGCTCAATATGGCGAACGAACCTAAGCTGACAGACTATTGTATTTATGCCTTGTCGGAGGATAAAGAAGGCAATCTTTGGATAGGGGCCAGGAATGGCTTGTACATGATGAACTATCAGGAAAATGGTCGTGGAGAAATTCGCACCTTGAAAGAGTTGACAGGAGGAAAAGCGGATTTGCGCAGTCCGATATTTAAGATAGCCGAAGACAAAGAAGGGACTATCTGGGTGGCTACTCCCAATTCGGGCATTTGGAGGCTGATGAAGGAGAAGCACTCGGCGATCTATACGGCCAAGCAATATACAGCCCATTTGCATAATTTTGATGCCACCGGTGCCATGATGATTTGTGCAGATAGTTATGGCCGTATATGGGCAGGAGCCAATAGCAACCGTTTGAGCCTGTATGATGCCGTGCAGGATCGTTTTTTGTCGGCTTTTGAGGAAGATATTCAAGGGAAAGAGCTGGTGTCGTGTATCATTGAGGATAATCAGCGGTCATTGTGGGTCACGACCCATACTTTTCTTTATCATATTTCCGGCTCGTCTGCTCATTCGGATTCTCTTTCCATCGAAATGTACACGGCCGAAGACGGTTTGCAAAGCAATGGTTTCAATCGTAACGCTTGTTATAAAAGTGAGGATGGAACTCTGTACTTTGGAGGAACCGACGGATTGAACTATTTTAATCCCTCGAAGATTGTCAGCGGGCATAATTTATCGCCTATTGTTGTTACTGATTTTGAAATATATGGTTCTTCGGTACGCCGGTTATCGGATGAAGCGCAACATCGGCTGATGGATGCTCCATTGGGGTATGCACGCAATATTGTACTGTCACACGATCAGAATGACATCAGTATCCACTTCTCGTTGCTGAACTATATCAATCCTCAATTGAACCGCTATACATATCGTTTGGAAGGGTATGACACGGATTGGATAGTGGCGGAATCCAATCGTCCCTTTGCTCATTACGGTAATCTTCCGGTGGGTAACTACTCCTTTCTGTTGAAGGGAGCAGACGGAAACGGAGTGTGGTCATCGGATGTATATACGCTTCACATACGAGTACTTCCGTCTCCTTGGCTTTCGGGTTGGGCCATTACGGGCTATGTATTGTTATTCCTTTTAATGCTAGGTTATATATATAAAGAGGTGAAAAGCCGTATCCGTTTGAGGCATGCGGTAGAGATTGCCCATATTCAGCAGCAAAAGCAAGAAGAGGTGAATCATGCTAAACTGCAGTTTTTTACCAATATCACCCATGAACTACTGACGCCTTTGTCCATTATTTCCGCATCGGTGGATGAACTGAAGATGCAGTTTCCGGACAGAAAGGACTTGTTGCAGCAGATTTCGGACAATACTTTGCGGTTGACAAGGCTTATCCAACAAATATTGGAGTTCCGTAAGGTGGAGAATGCCAAGCTGAAGCTGAAAGTTTCGCAGGGAAACTTGTCCCGCTTCCTTCAGCACGAGGCACAGGCTTTTGAGCCTTTGGTGCGCAAAAAACAGCTGCACATTGCGTTAGAAGGCTTCGATACGGACTATACCGGTTATTTTGACCCGGATAAATTGGATAAGATGGTGTACAATCTGCTTTCCAATGCGGCCAAATACACACCGGATGGTGGAACTATCACGTTAAAACAGATGTATGACGCGGAGCGGAAAGATTTTATTTTCAGTCTCAACAATCCCGGAGATCCTATACCTGCGGACAAACAGGCGCATCTGTTCGAACGTTTCTATGAGGGGGAATATCGGAAATTCCATACGATTGGTACTGGCATAGGTCTTTCGTTGACTAAAGATTTGGTGAATTTGCATCATGGTAATATTTCCGTGCATTGCGATAAAGAGACTGGCAATACGTTTTGGGTGAGGTTACCTGTTGCGCGCGATGCTTATTCGGCCGATGAGGTGGATGACTCTCTGGGTATAGAGACAGAATCTATCGAGGAGTTTAGTGAAGTC
Organism: uncultured Bacteroides sp.; assembly: GCA_944322275.1. GTDB lineage: Bacteria > Bacteroidota > Bacteroidia > Bacteroidales > Bacteroidaceae > Bacteroides. The sequence goes on from CALUOV010000211.1 coordinate 24,919, forward strand.
CGACACGTGTCTGCTGCTCTTCCTGTTTCGCAAGCGGAAAAGAAGGATAACCAACCGATTTTGTTGTTGGTAGAAGATGAGGTGGAATTGCGCAAAAGCTTGGCACGTTTGTTGGCTCTCCATTATCGGGTGATAGAAGCGGACAATGGACAGACTGCTTTGAGGATGGCCAATGAGGGAAACATTGATCTGGTCGTGTCGGATATCCGGATGCCGGTGATGGATGGGTTGACCTTATGTCGCCATTTGAAAGAGCAGTTCGAAACTCGTCATATTCCGGTCATTTTGCTGACAGCCATGGTGAGTGAGGAAGATCAGATAAGAGGATATGAGGCGGAAGCTGACGCTTATGTGTGCAAGCCTGTTAATATCGCTATGCTGTATGCACAGATAGAGAACAGTTTGCGCAAACGGGAGAAAGGTTCGGTTGATGCCCGCAAGGCATTGGTCTTTACAGCTAAGGACATTGACTATACATCAGAGGACGAAACATTCTTGCAGCGAGCGTTGGATTGTGTCAATACCCATCTGGCCGATTCATCTTTCGATGCTACAACCTTTATCAGTCAGATGGGTATGTCGCGTACCAATTTCTGCAATCGGTTAAAACGATTGACTGGTATGACTCCGGCTGCTTTCATCTCAAATGCACGTTTGCAGACAGCTCTTCTGGTATTACAGCAGACACCGCGTATTCGTATTGCCGATTTGGCGTATGCGGTAGGTTTCAATGATCCTAAGTATTTCACGCTCTGTTTTCGTAAGAAGTTCGGTCTTTCTCCGAGGGAGTACTTGCAACATCATCCTTCATCTCCTCAATAATTAGGATGCGACCTCTTGTAGGTTTATATCAACAGCTCTTTTGCTTTGTTTTGAGATAAAGACACTTATATTTGGCGATATGTAATTTTAACATTGATAATATAACTTTAGTCTAATCGTTTTATAGAATGCCTTAGAATGCCTTAAAATGGATTCTTTTTCTATGGCGTTCCCGAAAATCAAAGAATCTGAGCTTAATCAAGCTCAAAACGTTGTTCCAGGCGTTTTTTTGGACGAATTTGCCCTATTTGCGGACGAAAGGCGTGGCTTTTTGTAATAGCTTTGTCATATTTTTGCCAAGCAAATCACTATGGACTTGCACTGGGAGATATTACAACCTTTTATAAACTATTTAAAATTTAATTTATGAAACTAAGATCAGTTTTTCTTAGAGCATTTAGTATGCTGTTGTTGACGGTCTTACTGGTTCTTCCGGCCAGTGCCCAAAACAACATGACTGTAACTGGTACGGTGACAGACAATTTAGGGCCGGTCATCGGTGTGAATGTATCAGTTGAGGGAACCACACTGGGTGGTATTACAGACATTGACGGAAATTACACGTTGGAAAACATTCCGAGCAATGGCACATTGGTCTTTTCTTTTATTGGTTACAAGACTCAAAAGATCGCCATTAACGGGCAGACGCGTATTGATGTGAAAATGGAAGAAGACAGTGAAATGTTGAGTGAAGTAGTTGTCGTTGGTTATGGCGTTCAGCGTAAGAGCGACTTGACAGGTTCTGTAGCTTCCGTAAAGACCAGCGATGCTTTGAAAAGCACACCTTCCGGTAACGTGTCCGACGCTTTGCAGGGACGTATGGCCGGCGTATCTGTATTGAGCGGTTCTGGTGACCCGAGCCAAGACAACACCATCCGTGTACGTGGTATCAACTCCATTACGGCTGAAACAGGCCCGCTGGTAGTAGTCGATGGCTTCATTGGTGGTTCGTTGCAGAACTTGAATCCGTCGGATATCGCTTCTATCGAAGTTTTGAAGGATGCTTCCGCAACGGCTGTATACGGTTCTCGTGGTGCCAATGGCGTGATCTTGGTAACAACCAAGAATCCGGGTAAAGACAAGCTGTCGGTTAGCTTCAACGCTTTTGCCAATATCAAGACCGTAGCCAAATATCCGGATACTCTATCTCCTTATGAGTATGCTCAGATGGTTAATGAATATGGTAATGATACCGGTCGCGGTGATTACTTTGACGCTACCCTGTTGGCTGACTTGCAGGCAGGACGTGCTGGTTATGACTATAGCCGTGAGATCTTCCGTACGGCCGTCACACAGAACTATGACCTGTCCATCAGTGGCGGTAACGAAAATACAACGTTCCTGGCTTCATTCCGTTATCAGAACGATCAAGGTGTCTTGAAGGAATCCATGAGCGAGACATACAACTGGCGTCTGAAAGTGGATACCAAGATTAAGAAATGGCTGGACGTAGGTTTGAACTTCTATGGTAACTACCGCAAGAGTTCAACTCCGCGTACCAATCCTTATCGCGGTATTTTCCAGACGGCTATGTTCTTCGACAATACGTTGTCTCCCAAGAATGAAAATGGTGAGTATAACAACGATGACTGGAGCGGTAACCACATGTACAACCCGATGGGACACATTTGGGAGCTGGATTCGTCTACGCAGACTATCAACAACCGCCTGCAAGGCTATGTACAGTTCAACATCATCGATGGCCTGACATTCCGTTCTCAAATGGGTGTACTGTTCGACAACCGCCTGAGCACCACCTTGGAGAATGAGGACAGCTATCAGATGTTTGCCCAATCCAATAGCCGTGCATATGCCCGTAGCTACTTTAACCTCAGCTGGTTGAACACCAATACGTTGAGCTACGTGAAGGAATTCAACGAAAACCATCGTATCAACGCTACAGCCGTGTTTGAACAGTCTTACGATAACAACTACAATCATTTGGGACGCGCTTATTTTCCTGACTATATAGATATAACGCACGGTTATAATAACTTGGCCATGAGTCAGGACGCTTCGCTGAACGAATTGTCAAGCGAGCGTATCATCAATACGTTGATGTCCGGTATGTTACGTATCAACTATGTATTTATGAACCGCTATATGGTAACGGCTTCTATCCGTGCGGATGGCTCTTCCCGCTTGGAAGAAAAATGGGCGTACTTCCCGTCTGCCGCTTTGGCATGGGATATCAAACAGGAAAGTTTCTTGCAGGACAACAACTTCATTGATCAGTTGAAACTCCGTTTGGGCTATGGTTCGGTAGGTAACCAGTCTGTAGAAGCTTACCGTATTTATTCTATGATGACTCCGACAACTTCATCAGGTCCCAATGGTACGAAGCCTACTGTATATGCTGTTGACCGTCCGAATGCTCCTTACCTGAAGTGGGAACGTAACGATCAGTTCAATGTAGGTGTGGATTTTGGTATCTTGAATGGACGCGTACGTTTAACGGCAGATTGGTATAGCAAGTTGTCTAAAGATATTCTGATGGAAGTGGCTCAGCCTCCTCATTTGGGTTATAACCAATTGTTGCGTAATGCCGGTGAGATTAAGAATACCGGTGTGGAATTCACCATCAGTGCCGATCCGTTTGTAAGTAACGACCCGACAGGTTTCAGTTGGCATACGGATTTGACCTTGACTCATAACAAGGGTACATATAATAAAATACCTACGTTCAATCATCGTCAACAACAAGCTGGAAACTACCAGAACGTATTGTTCCAAATGGTAGAAGGCGAGAAGTTAGGTAGTTTTTGGGGCTACCAGTATGAAGGCTTGTGGACACAAGCCGATGTGGACGCTCCATTTATAGATGCAAATGGTAACCAGACTGGACAAACGAATGGTGATGTATATAAAGTAGTTGCTGGTAATTCTAAATTCACCGATGTTAATAAAGACGGTAAACTGAATGCTGATGACCAAGGAATTATTGGTTGCGGTCAGCCCACTTTTAATTGGGGATGGAACAACACCTTCGCTTACAAGAACTTCGATTTATCATTCTTTTTGGTAGGTTTCCATGGTTTTGACATTTACAACGCAACGAAACAGATAGGCTTTGGTACTGTAGGTGGTGGTATTAAGAGTCAGCAAGTTGCAACCATTACTCCGATGCCGGATTGGTTGAATCACTGGACTCCGGATAATACCAATACTACCGTTCCCCGTTGGGATGGCCAAGGTACAGAAAATACGGATATGTTTAGTACGCGTTTCATAGAAAATGGAAGTTTCATCAAGATGAAGAGCATTACGCTGGGCTACACTGTTCCGGAAAAAGTTTGCAAGAACTGGGGTATCACGAATCTGCGTATCTATGCTTCCGTTCAGAATCCGTTCCACATCACCGGTTATTCCGGACTCGATCCCGAATCTACGCTGGGTGATCCGTTGATTCAAGGTGTAGACTGGGGTAACTATCCGAACAGCCGCAACTACCTGATTGGCTTGAACTTCGCATTCTAAATTTGTTTAATCTAAAAATTGCATACAACAATATGAAAAAACTAACATATCTTGCAACGCTCGCCGGAAGTCTGTTTCTCGCAACTTCTTGCGTAGATTTGGATCAAGAGCCGCAATCGTTTATTACTGAGGAAGAATATATTTCTACGATAAATCAAGAGTCATTGGAAAGTGCAATTTCTGCCTTGTACAATAACTTGTGGCATGATAATTATGGTTTCAATAGCCGTATCCAACGTATTCAGGTTTGTGCCGATGAAATTACCTATCGTGCGGCAAAAGCTGGTAATGAATTGGCTTATTATGATCAATTGAGTCCGAATATTTCTGCTAATACTGCGGACTTTGATACTACGTGGGAATTATTTTATTTTACGATAGCTAATGCAAATAAACTTATTCACTTCGCTGTCGCACCTGCTGATGCAACAGAAGAAGAAATAGCTAAGTTTAATGGAGCATTAGCAGAAGCTTATTTTGTGCGTGGGTTGTGTTACTTCTATTTGGTGCGTATGTATGGTAACGTTCCGATGGTTCCTGAAGATGGGAATGAGACAGCAATAGATTGTCCTCTAAGTACGCCAGAAGAGATTTACAACAATATGATTATACCTAGTTTGGAGTATGCTATAGAATGGTTACCAGAATCTCCGCGTTTAAGCAATAGTTCTACTCCTACTAAATGGGCTGCTGAAACTTGCTTAGCTGATGTATATATTACGATGGCAGGTTGGCCATTGAAAAAGGGTCAAGAATATTATGCAAAAGCTGCTGAAGTCGCGAAGGATGTATTGGACAACAATAACTACCATAAGCAAGAGGCCAATTACGAAGATTTATGGAAGGAGGCTAATAAGAACAGTAGTGAGTTTATGTTCTGTCTGCATCATAGTCATGCTAATAAAGTAATGGCTAGTAACTACGGAAAATCTTACTATCCGGCTGATTATTATAATATTATAAATAAAGTGGCACGTAATGGTTGGGCCGACTACTATGCTCGTAAAGAAGCATTTGAAGCATATCCGAATGATAAACGTAAGGATTGGAACTTTATGACCGAATGGTATTCTACCAGCAATGGTAACAATCTTGTGCAATGGCAAGATAGTCCTGATGGTCTGCCTTGTATCAGCAAGTATTATGACTACGATCAAGGTCAACCTGGACAGAATGCCCAAGCTAACGGTGTGACCAGTATCTATCGCTTGGCCGATGCCAAATTGCTCTATGCCGAGGCTTCTACCCGTGCTACCAATAGCGTGAACAGTCAGGCTATCGAAGCGGTTCGCAGTCTTCAGGAACGTGCCGGTTATGCAGAGAGAGGTATTCCCGAAGTTGCTGACGGTGTAAGCGCAGATGAGTTCCTGAACATCGTTTCTAACGAGCGCAGCTATGAGTTCTTTGCTGAGATGCGTCGTTGGTTCGAGTTGGTTCGTACCGAACAAGTAAGCGTGAAGCGTGCTGAGAATTGGAATGGTTCTCTGTTCCAGACACAAGGTCACTATTACTTCCCGATACCTTCTCAGCAGATATTGTTGACAGGTTGGCAAAACAATCCGGGTTATTAATGGAACTCGTTTCATAGGCACTGATTTGTGCTGTTTCATGTGATAAAAGGAGAGGAGGGGCTTCCTTAAAAAGGAGGTCCCTCTTTTCATATATGAAATGAGTTCGGGAGCATTAAAAATAGCTTCTGTTGTTGTTGCGGAAAATGAAAATTTGTACATTTGCATAAACGATAGTTTGAATGTCCGCATTCCGCCAAATAATGTCTTCGCAAATGAAGCTAGCTTCAACCGTCATAGAAGCTAGGTTAAATGTCCATAGAAGCCAGGTGAAATGGTCGTAGCAGCTTGCTTACTTTATTTTTCATCCTATGCTTTGGCAAATTGCATACATTCTGCGAGAGATATGTCAATTCCTATACGGAATTTGCATATAAGAAACTTTTGGTACAGAGGTGAATAAGAATTTGCTTATCAGTTTTGATATTAATTTTATAACGATTGAACCATGAAAACTTGTCGTATTTTTATCTTGATGCTTCTCATGCTGTTGACAGGAAATCTTGTTGAGGCATCCTCATCGGACTTCCAGACAATTTACAAACGTATGTATGATACATACTTAAAGTCCAACCCCTCGGAGGAACGGGTGAATGAGTTGCTGAACTCGTTGACACCGGAAGGCGCATTCTCTGACATTGATTATACGGTAACAAGCGGCGCGCCTCGTAGGCATGTACAGAATCTGATAGTACTGGCCAATGCCTACCAGCAGCCCAAGAACAAACGTTATCATGATACCGTGTTGAGAGACGAGTACCTGAAGGCGTTGCGTTTCTGGGTCGATACCGACCATCATGCCGCCAATTGGTGGTATCGCTACATTCCTTATCCCAAGGAGTTGTCGCAGGGAGTTATCCTGATGGCGGATGAAATCAGGCAAGACTCGGAACTTTTTGACAAGACGATGGCTTATTTGCGTTATTCGTACGAGACGGCCAAACCGGCCCACATGACTGGAGCCAATGCGGCGGACATCATCATGGGTTCGCTGACGGCAAGTGTCTTGACCGAAGATGATGCTCAAATGGTTCGTTTCCGTGACCAGATGACTTCGCTGCTGACCATACAAGAGACGGAAGGGGTATTGCGTGACTATCTGTACGGACAGCATTGCGGCAGTGGACGTCAGCTGTATTTTACCAGTTATGGAAAGGAGTTTGTCAATTCCATGCTGTTCTATCTGGAGTTTTGCCGGGGAACGAAGTATCAAAGTCCCGGATTAAGTCTGTTGCAAGACCTTTTCATAAAAGGTGCGCAATGGATATTCTTTGCACGGCAATATGACCCCAACAATGCCGGACGTTACATTGACTCCAACCATTTCCAAAAAGATATATTAAAACTGGCTGAACGGGTTTGCAAACTGAGTGAAGGGGAGGTAAGGGCGCAGATGGAACAAGTGGTGCGGCGAATCGGCGGAGAAAACACGCTGACAGGAAACCGTATGTTCTGGCGCTTTGACTACATGGTGAACCGTCGGCCCGGTTACTATGCAAGTTCGCGCATGACTTCTACACGTACCGTAGGCAATGAAGCGGGAAACGGGGATGGCGAGTTCAATTATTACGCCGCCAACGGTGTCAACTACGTTTTCGTGACAGGCAAGGAATATGCGGGTGATTATTTCAAGAAGTTCAATAACCGTCAATACCCGGGCATTACGGCTGAGCAAGACAACGAGCCACTTCCTGTTCCCGATTGGGGCGAACACGGCAATAACGGGAATGCTTTTGCCGGTGGCGTGAGCGATAGTGTACGTGGCGCATGCGGCATGATTCTGGAGCGCCGTTCCTTGGTGGCTCATAAAGCCTGGTTCTATTTCGATGAGGAATTTGTATGCTTAGGCGCCGGCATCCGGAACGCAAGCGGAAAAGCGGATGTATATACTACCGTCAATCAATGCAATGAGGACGGAAAGGTGCAATATGCGTTCGGGAAGGATGTCCTGACACTAACGGGATCAGCGTCTCTGAAGGACCTGAAATGGGTGCTGCATGGACACGTCGGTTACTATAATCTCCATCCGCAAGCGGAATATCGCGTGGCCTGTCCGAATGGATTGTTCACACTGAATATCAATCATGGTCTTTGTCCGGAACAAGGAACATATGCATACGTGGTTCGTCCGAATGTGAAAGACGCAAAGGAAGCCGGTGCGTATGCCGAGCGGATTCCCATAGAGATACTTTCCAATACGGAGCAGTTGCAGGCTGTCCGTCACACCAAACTTGAAGTGACCGAAGCGATATTTTATCAGGCCGGAACATTGAGCTTGCCGGATGGTGTGACGTTGAAGGTGGACGCTCCTTGCACGCTGATGTGGAACGGGAAAACCCGGAAAATTCATGTGGCCAATCCGTATTGTGAATCCCTGAATCCGACGACCATCACTGTGGCTTTGACTCAAGAAGGAGAATCGCGGACGTTGGTTTTCGAATTGCCGCAAGGGGAGTTCGCGGGAAGTACGGTAGCGAAAGTTGTGAAATAACGCTCTATAACTCCTGATCTTTAAATTATCATTTAAGAATACTGTCTATATGAATCTACAAAATTATCTGTTGGCCGCCTTTTTGGCGGGATTTGCCGGCTCTGTGTCGGCACAGCGGGTGCCCAAGGTGTATAAGCCCGTCAAGAAAGAGATATACCATAAAGGGTGGATTGACTTTAACAAGAATGGCGTGAAGGATGTGTATGAAGACCCGTCCGCACCGGTTGACGCCCGTATCGAAGACCTGTTAGGCCAGATGAATATGGATGAGAAAACCTGTCAGATGGTGACCTTGTATGGCTATAAGCGCGTGCTGAAAGATGACCTGCCTACACCGGAGTGGAAACAAAGCTTGTGGAAAGACGGCATCGGCGCCATTGACGAACATCTGAACGGCTTCCAGCAATGGGGACTGCCGCCTTCGGACAATGAAAACGTCTGGCCGGCATCGCGGCATGCCTGGGCTTTGAACGAAGTGCAGCGTTTCTTTGTGGAAGAGACTCGGTTGGGCATTCCCGTTGATTTTACGAACGAAGGCATACGCGGCGTGGAAAGCTATCGGGCCACCAATTTTCCTACCCAGTTGGGATTGGGACATACGTGGAACCGTGATTTGATTCATGAAGTAGGCCGCATTACAGGACACGAGGCCCGCATGTTGGGGTATACCAATGTGTATGCGCCTATTTTAGACGTAGGGCGTGACCAGCGTTGGGGACGCTACGAAGAAGTTTACGGAGAGTCGCCCTACTTAGTGGCTGAATTGGGCATCGAAATGGTGAAGGGTATGCAGCAAGATTACCAGGTGGCTGCCACGGGCAAGCATTTCGTCGCTTACAGCAACAACAAGGGCGCGCGTGAAGGAATGGCGCGTGTAGACCCTCAAATGTCGCCGCGTGAAGTGGAAATGATTCATGTATATCCTTTCAAACGGGTCATCCGGGAAGCCGGTCTGCTGGGGGTCATGAGTTCGTATAACGATTATGATGGCGTTCCCATTCAAGGCAGTTATTATTGGCTGACCACCCGCTTGCGCGGTGAGATGGGATTCCGTGGCTACGTAGTATCGGACAGCGATGCGTTGGAGTATCTCTATACCAAACACGGTACGGCTCAGAACATGAAGGAAGCCGTGCGTCAGAGTATCGAGGCCGGACTGAATGTGCGTTGTACATTCCGTTCGCCCGAATCGTTTGTGGAACCCCTGCGCGAGTTGGTGGCCGAAGGAGGACTGAGTGAAGAGTTGATTGACAGCAGGGTGCGCGACATCCTGCGTGTGAAGTTCCTGGTGGGATTGTTCGATGCTCCCTATCAGACCGATTTGGCGGGAGCCGATGCCGAAGTGGAGAAAGCGGAGCATGAAGAAGTGGCGCTGCAAGCCTCGCGCGAATCCATTGTCTTGCTGAAGAACGACCGCGGAACACTGCCCCTTTCTTTGGACAACGTGAAGACGATTGCCGTTTGTGGCCCTAATGCGGATGAAGAATCCTATGCGTTGACCCACTACGGTCCTTTGGCGGTGGATGTCACAACCGTGCTGGAAGGTATAAAAGACAAAGTGGAGGGAAAAGCCGAAGTGCTCTATGCGAAAGGATGCGAACTGGTGGATGCTAATTGGCCGGACAGTGAACTGATTGATTTCCCGTTGACGGAGGAGGAACAGGCGGGTATTAACCAGGCCGTAGAGAATGCCCGGCGTGCCGATGTTTGCGTAGTCGTGTTGGGAGGCGGACAGCGTACCTGTGGGGAAAACAAGTCGCGCAGCAGTCTGGAACTGCCCGGCAGGCAATTGGATTTGCTGAAAGCGGTTCAAGCTACGGGTAAGCCGGTGGTATTGGTACTTATTAACGGACGTCCGTTGTCCGTTAACTGGGCCGACCGCTTCGTGCCGGCTATTGTGGAAGCGTGGTATCCGGGTTCTAAAGGCGGCATAGCCGTGGCCGATGTCTTATTCGGCGATTACAATCCGGGAGGTAAGCTCACTGTCACATTCCCCAAGAGCGTAGGACAGATTCCGTTCAACTTCCCCTGCAAGCCTTCTTCCCAGGTGGATGGCGGCAAGAACTTAGGACCGGACGGCAATGCTTCGCGGGTAAACGGTGCACTCTATCCGTTTGGGTACGGATTGAGCTATACGACCTTTGAATATTCCGACATGGAAGTTTCTCCCCAAGTGATTACTCCGGACCAACAGGCTACGGTCAGTCTGAAAGTAACCAATACGGGTGACCGTGCCGGAGATGAGGTCGTACAGTTATACATCCGCGATGTTCTGAGCAGCGTGACTACTTACGAGAAGAACCTGGCAGGATTTGAACGTGTACATCTGATGCCGGGCGAGACTAAGACGGTAACTTTCCACATAGACCGGAAGCAATTGGAACTGTTGGACAAACACATGGAATGGACGGTAGAGCCGGGTGAGTTTGTGCTGATGGTAGGTGCTTCTTCCGAAGACATCCGTCAAAGTGCAGTCTTGGAAGTAGAAGATTATCAGACCCGTGTGGCTCGGATAGAAGCTTCCAAACCGGAAAGTCCCGTCACGGCCAGCACCAATCCGGAGTTAGTGATGAATGTGTTGGATGGTGATGTGACCACTTGTTGGCTGGGAAATAAAGGAGATTACATTACGTTTGCCTTGAAGGATAATCCTAAAGTAGATGAAGTAACCGTTACATTTACACGTGATAATAAACTGCCGGCTAATTTTGAAATTCAGTTATCAGGCGGCGGTGGCCAGTTCCTGACTGTATATTCGGGAACCGTGAGCCAATATGGCACGCCTCAAACCTATACCTTCAAAGGTACTACCGCCAGCGATTTGCGCATTGTGTTGAATGATGATAAGATTGGTGTTGCTGAGGTGAAAATTCCAGATATGGGTGAGTAATCCGGTGTCGTATTTGTTATAAGAAACACTCCGAGGAACCAATGATAGGAAATGGGCTCTTCGGAGTGTTTCTCTGTTATTTCTTTAGTTGAACTTCGAAACTGGCTCCATCTCGGCAGATGAATTGTAGGACAGTCTGCTCTTTGTCTATGGAAAGTACCTTGCAATAAGGTGTTTCTTCCACATTCCATTGGCCTTTCAAAGTGACGGTTACAGGAATTTCCTGACTTTCGTTGAATTTCCAGGGACGGGAATAGATGCTGCGTTCGATGCGTTTACCATCGGCATCGAACGCTTCGTCGCTGGGACCGCGGTAGAGTGCCAGGTCGGGTTGGGCAACGGTAAGTAATACGTTGTCTTTTCCTTCTTTCACCATGATCAGGCAAGAAGTATCAGCTTTTTGTACCAGTCCGTCCTTGGGAAGCGCTTGGGGTGTTTCAAACAGAACGTAGGAGGTCGTTTCCCCTAAACGGACAATGTGTGCGTTGCGGTCTTGCTGCAAGACTTTATAAGAAGGTTCCTTGGCAAATGTGGCCAGGGCTTTTGCATCGGTATGCGGCAGGACGGCATATTCGTAAGAAGCCCCCTTGGGCGCTTTACCATGTTGCAACACCAAAGATACCCAGTCGCCTGAGGTCGGTTTAGTGCTTCGTTCACCAATGGTCACTTGCGGAGTCTGTTTCTCGAACAATGCTTGCTTTGTCATGGAAGCGGGCAGGTAGTAGCCTACACCGTTGGGGTCTAAATAAGTCTGGCCGTTGTCGGTGAAGTTTTCCCAATAGGAGTGGGTTTGTGGAGTCATGGCCAGTTGGAATACGGTAGTTTCCGTGGGATATTCCGTATTGGTATTCTCAATGTCCGTTCCTAAGCAGACGATGGTTTCATCGAAGAAGTGGAAAGACTTGCGGGCGCGGTGTGAACCGTTGTACTTGTCGTGCTCATGCAACTTTATGCCGAAGTTTCCATTGCTTCCGGCTTGAGAAAGTCCTCCGGCAAAAGCTTCATCGGAATACAGCATCTCTTCCATGCCGGAGAAGGAATCTACATTCAAGACTTTGGCGCGTAACAGGTCGAAAGGCAGATGGATGCTGGTGGTGCCCGGTATACGATTCCAATCAAATCCGTTTTCCTGCCAACCGCTGGTGGTCAGGGTAACCATTTCGTTGGGTTGCCCGGTCAGGATTTCCATACTGCCATGAGCTAAATAGCGTCCGTAGAAGTTGGCAGGCAGATAGTGTTCGGCCGCCCACAGATAACGGGAATGACCGCGCACTACGGCCGCCCAGTTTTTACGACGCTGTACGGAAACGCATCCGTAGCCTAAGGCGAGGTTGCCTTGCGGGTCGGGTTCGGGCTTGAATCCCAAGCTTTCAAAGAGTTCTTTCATTTTCTTTTCCTCACGGGTAGAGGTGACGGGTAGAAAATCGGGGGCATTCGGATCCGGTTGGTCATTATAAGCAATCAGGCGCAAGTAGGCGGAAGCCATTTCTGCGTCATACTTCTCTTTTCCGTCTGGAGTGCCGGCCAAAGCCAGAGTAGCGTATTGTATAGGAATCAGATGTCCGCTGCCGTTGGGATGACGCCCGGACATGGAGAGCGGCCATTGCTTCAGGTTACAATAGAAGCGCATGGTGAGCAGTACGTGTTTCACAGTTTCGTGTGCCAGTTGTGACACGCTGAATTCCGTTCCGCTAAGCAGATAGATCATCTTTGTAGCGCCATCCAGTCCGCCCACAGCATATGCAGGGTAATTGTTACAGTGATGGAAACAGGCTCCATCGGACTTGAACGAGCCCATCAAACCTGGTGCAGGACGGCATCCGTAATCCAACCAGCGTGAGAAGGAACGCAGGTATTGCAGTTTTTCCGGCGTGTCCTCCATGATGAGGATGCTGGCCATGCGGCCTTGTGTCTGTGTATTGAAAGAGTCAATGTCAATACCGTTTACAGTAGGTTTGGGATAGACTTCATTGGTGATGGCATACCAACGCAGCGTGCGCTCTGCCTCATTCAACTTTCCGGCCTGGCGAAGCACGTCTTTCATCAGGAAGTAGGCTACGTAAAGTCCTCGCATGCTGTAACCATAATGATGAATATTACCCCAGCAACTTCCGTAGGCCACGCCTTGGTCGGTAATGTGGTCGTACATGGCAAGGAACATGCTTTGTAACTCCTCTTTGTCCGCGGCTTGTGTGGCGTTGTTATAAGCGATGGCGATGCGTTTCATCAGGTTGAAGTAGGCGTTCATCTCCATCCCCAGTTTGGTAAACATGTCTTTGTCCCAATTGGGAATCATACGTTCGTAGGCTTCGGCTTGGCGCACCATAAAGATAGGCATGCCGCTTACTTTCCCGTTCTTGTAAGTGATGTGATAGAATTGGTATTTTTCTCGGATGGCGTCCATCTCTTTCTCGGTCAGAACGGACGGCGTATAAAGCATGTCGCGGAAACGCTGTTCCATTATCTTCATCTCTTGCCGTTGTTTGTCCGTGACGGGAGTCAAGGGAATGTCGGGCTTCATCAGCGAATGTTTGTAGATGACTAGCCAGTGGCTGGTGGTTTCTTTATTGACAAAAGGCACTTGCAGGTCGGCGGTCTGCTGGCGCGCATCTACCTTGCTGGCGGGGATGAGGTGGTCGATGAATAAGCGGCCTTTCACATCGGGCGCCAGGATGCGTATTTCGTTCATTCCGACTTCGGGGATACCTTCCATATCACGTTCGTAGCACACCCACGCGCCTCGCCACCCGGTGAAGTTGATGCCGAAAGGGAAAGAGGTACATTTCTTGCCGTCTTTCAGAAATTCAAATACGATTTGTTTGTCCTGCGCCTGTTCGTTGTAGACCCAGACGATACAGGCGGAAAGGTAGGTGTCTTTTCCGGTAGGGTCTTTCGGCTCAAACGTCAAATCTTTTTTGATGGAAAGAACAGCTCCGGGGGCGAACGTCCAGCTTAGACTGTGTGCGCCATCCTTATAATGTTCATCATTTATCTCCAAATGTGAGTCGCTGCCTGTGATAAAAGCGGGTA
>CALUOV010000212.1 GCA_944322275.1 uncultured Bacteroides sp.
TTATACGGACGAGTTGCCTTCCGTTAAATTGGGTGTATTGGATTACAGCAAGACAAAACCAAACGGGCGTCATGGCGCCAACAATGAACATGTAAAGAAGTACATCGACTTTGCTGCCGCCAACGGGCTTGATCAGGTGCTGGTGGAAGGATGGAACGAAGGCTGGGAAGACTGGTTCGGCAAATCCAAAGACTATGTGTTCGACTTTGTTTCCCCTTATCCCGATTTTGACGTAAAGATGCTCAATCAGTATGCCCACAGCAAAGGGGTGAAGCTGATGATGCACCACGAGACTTCCGCCTCGGTACGTAACTATGAACGCCACATGGACAAGGCTTACCGGTTTATGGTAGATAACGGCTACAATGCCGTGAAGAGCGGTTACGTAGGCAACATCATTCCACGCGGGGAACACCACTACGGACAATGGATGAACAACCATTACCTATATGCCGTAAAAAAGGCGGCTGAATACAAGATTATGGTCAATGCTCATGAAGCCGTACGCCCCACGGGACTTTGCCGTACCTATCCTAACCTAATAGGCAATGAGTCAGCCCGAGGCACCGAATACGAAGCCTTTGGCGGAAGCAAGCCTTTCCACACGACAATACTCCCCTTCACTCGCCTGATAGGTGGCCCGATGGATTACACACCCGGCATTTTCGATACAAAATTGGAATTTATGGGAGATTTGCCTCACGGACAAGTGCAAACTACATTATGTAAACAATTGGCCCTGTATGTCACGATGTATAGCCCTCTGCAGATGGCGGCCGATGTGATAGAGAATTACGAGAGTCGTATGGACGCCTTCCAGTTCATCAAAGATGTAGCCGTAGATTGGGACGAAAGCCGTTACTTGGAAGCCGAACCGGGTGATTATCTGACCATTGCCCGTAAGGCCAAAGGCTCAGAAAACTGGTTTGTAGGTGGCATAACTGATGAAAACGCCCGCAAGGTAGAACTTAAACTTGATTTCCTTGACGACGATAAGAAATATGTGGCCACACTTTATGCCGATGGCAAGGATGCCGACTACAAGGAGAATCCCACTACGTATCAGATAAAGAAGGGTATCGTGACTAGTAAGACCAAGATTATTGTGCAAGAGGCGCGAAGCGGTGGTTTTGCCTTGAGCTTGATAAAAGCCACTCCAGAAGAGATAAAAAATCTGAAGAAGTGGAGAAACTAAGTCTAAAGATATTTTCAATAGATAAGAAGATACATCATTATTTAGTTAGTGTTTAGGTAAAAAATACGGGATTTAGGATAAGTCCCGTATTTTTTATAGATTTACTAAATCACGCAATACCTAATGAGATATTAAGTACATGAGTTCGGTATAAGATAAAGCATCTGCAAACCATGAATACTGATATCATCAGGAAAAGAGAAAGGAGTATAGAAGCTACTGAAACGAGATCATTCGTCTTAAGAAGCCTCCAACTCCTTTTTAAAAGCTTAGTCTACATTTCAACGAGGTATCAACGTGAATCCCCAACGATATTCCCTATTGGCTGGTATAGCATATTTGCCATAGGGAGCAGCTCCCCAACTATCATAACCAGCCAAGCCTTGTTGTTTCATATCTATACAGACTTCCACAAAATCACGTGGCGAGATGTCATTAATATGGTGCATGCGGCGTAAGACGTTCCGTGCCTTCTCTTCGTCATGGTTAGCCACTTCTTCCGGAGAGAAGTTACTCCACTGATATGGATGCGGTAAAGCCTCTTCCGAATCGAAGTCTTCCACCGAGTTACGCAAAGCATTGAAACCAATGACAGAATCTGCCTGTATAGTCAGTCCTTTCCCATTATTCCGAGTGAGAGACAACCAACGGGTGTCCGTGTGATGCCCATTCTCCTGTGGACGGACATAGGGGAAATAGAGTGCTTCGGCCTTTGCTTCATATTCCCCAATCAATGTTCCGGCATTACGGTCTATGTAGTTCTCTTCAGGTCCTCGTCCGAAGTAGCTTACATTATTCATTTGAACTGGAAGGCGAAAACGCACACCTATTCTAGGTACATCAAGATGTGAAGCTGCTTTACGGGCGGTTTCATTACCGGGTGTAAATGTTGCCATACGGGTAGCTTCGGACACTTCGGTATCCTCCGGTTTCATCGTTGTGGACGTGAAGATGGCGTTCACTTTTACGACTCCTGAAGGATAGACACGATAGGTCATACGATAGAGATTGCCGGCAGCCAACAAGTAGTCGGCACGAATAACAGCTTCTTTACCTTCCATACAGACAGACGCTTCTACTACGTTAAAGTTCTTGCTTGATTGTTTCCAAACTTGCAAACGTTTGGGAGCACCATTACCATAATCGTTGTCTGTCGGTCCACGCCAGAAGTTGGGCTGTATACCAAAACCGTCTTCAAAGTATTCTTGTCCGTTTACCAGATAAGAAGTCACCATGCCCTTACTACGGTCGAATACAAAGTTCACTTTCGAAGAGTAGACCGTCAATTCCGTATTGGATGATTTCACTTTCAACGGGCTACCCTTGAGAGCCAATGTGACAGGCAAAGGCTCTATAGGCAAGCGAAATTGCTCATGGGCAATCTCGTGTCCGACGGGTATCCCAAGCTTTTCTTTCGTAGTCTTTACAGTGAAGTTGACAAAGTATTCCGTTCCTTTCTTAGGCGTTAAGCCATCTACAGGCACATGCAGTTCCCGACTGCTTTGCGGAGCCACATCCAATACCCAATGGCCTTTGCGCATCACTTTGCCATTGGCTTTTACTACATAATATATCTTATAATCACTCAGATTCGTAAAATAAAAACGATTATTGACCCGAAAACGACCTGACGCAAGGTCTATGGCTTCAAAGGCTACGTTCTGATACGCATATTTCACTTCGACCATGCCTGGATGCGAAGTGCGGTCGGGGCTAACCAAACCGTTGCACAAGAAGTTACCGTCACTTGGAGCGTTCACTCCGTAATCACCACCATACGCCCAATAAGGACGGCCGTTATCATCTGTTTCATCCAATCCCTGGTCCACCCAGTCCCAAATGTAACCACCTTGTAGATTGGGATATTTATAGATGGCTTTCCATTGGTCCCACAAATTACCGTTGGAGTTACCCATGGCATGCGAATATTCCGAAGGAACCACCGGACGGTCACTACCCTGACGGCCTATTTTTTCCAACCATTCAGCACTAGGATACTGGGGCACATACATATCCGAGTTCCATTCCCATTGGGCACGTTCGTAATTAACCGGGCGGTTCATCCATTCCTTATCAGCGGCCTTCAGCCATAAATAAGTTTGATAGAAGTTATAGCCATTTCCAGCCTCGTTACCCAAAGACCAGAATGTGACACAAGGATAATTTTTGTTGCGTTCAAACATGTTTATTGTGCGATCCATGTGCGCGGCCAACCATTCAGGATTATTACCGAGAGTACCGCCACGACGCAAATTGTAATACATGCCATGGCTTTCTATGTTCGCCTCGTCATAAACATATAACCCATATTCATCACAAAGTTCATAGAAGCGACGACTCTGCGGATAGTGTGCCAAGCGTACGGTATTAATGTTATTACACTTCATTAGTTCAAAATCTTTACGCATCAAATCCTCGGTGACATAATGTCCTGTAGCGGGATTGTGCTCATGAATATTGACTCCTTTCAGTTTGACAGGTTGTCCGTTGACAAAGAGACAAACATACGGTTTTCCATTGGCAGCACACTGTTCAATGGACTTGATTTCGATGCGGCGAAATCCTACATTAAAAGGAACAGCCTCTATCGTCTTTCCGTCTTTGCGAAGCGTCATAACCAATTTATAAAGATTGGGATGTTCGGAAGTCCATGTAGCCACGTCTGCCAAACGTTGTTCCTTCAAAGTCAAAGTATATTGCCCCGAAGCCGGAACCACGGCAGAAGCCTCTTCACCGCAAACAGACTTTCCTTCCCGGTCTATCAATTCGTAAGCAAATGTCACGTCAGCGGGATGGTCATCAGTGTTGGTCAGATCGGCTTGCAACGTAAAAACGCCATTGCGGTAGGTATCGTCCAATGTGGACTTAACACGGAAATCGCGCAAGGATGTTCTAGGCTGCGAAAAGAGAAATACATCACGCTCTATACCGCTGATGCGCCAAAAATCCTGACATTCCAGATAGGAGCCGGTACTCCAGCGAAAAATCTTCAGTACAAGTACGTTCTTCCCTTCACACAAGTAAGGGTTTATCAAAAACTCGGCTGGATTCTTGGAATCTTCGCTATAGCCCACCTCCTTACCATTGAGATAAACATAAACGCCCGATTTGGCTCCCGCAATATGCAGGAAGATGTTACGTCCTTCCCAATCTGCAGGTATCTCAATTTCCCTGCGGTATACGCCTACCGGGTTATCTTCAGGTAAAAGGGGAGGTTGCGGATTGCGCGGCTTGAATTCGTAACCATGATTGGTGTAAATAGCCGTACCATAACCTTGTACTTCCCAGTTACCAGGTACTTGGATATTGTCCCAACTGGATGTATCAGTCTCTGGCCGGATAATATCTGCGGGCAAATCCTTATAACTGTTCACGAAAAAGAATTTCCACGTGCCGTTTAAAGAGCGGTAATAGGGACTATTCTCAAACTTACCGACCAACGCCTCATCCCGACTGCCATATGTCATGAAGGAAGTACGGGGCTTTTGCTTACCAACTCCCGTTACTTGTATATCTTGCCAATAAGGCTTTCTATCCCCTTCTACGGCGTGTAATGACTGCAACATCCCTGCTAAAAGAGGAATCATCCAAAATCTATTCAAAAGTCTTCCCATAAAAATACTGGAATTTTTTAATTAACCTGTCAACTCTTTCTTATATAAAAAGAAAATTTTCTTCACAACATTATTCCGCAAAAACTTGTTTCATCGGACGTCCTACCCAAGCCTGCGGTTGTTCCAAATTAAAAATGTAAGCGATGGTGGAGGCCACATCATACTGCATCATCAGTTCGCTGAATTCTCCTCCACCTTGACGGACATTCTTGCCCGCTATGATGAAAGGAGTCTCCATCTCTTGTAGAGTAATACCTCCGTGACCTTTCTGAATGCCTCCATGATCGGCAGACATAATAATAATGGTATCATCATAGATTCCGGCAGCCTTGATAGCGTTCACAATACGCTCTACGTAACCGTCCAACGTTTCCAACTGTTGATAATATTCGGGCGTGTCATGCCCGGCACTGTGCCCCACGTGGTCCAGTTGGTCAAAACATACAGCCAGAAAAGAAGGTTTTTTCTCCTGAATATATTTTTCAGCCATCGTGCAAAGTTCGTCAGGCTGTTCCTTGTAATGATAAGCCTGCGCTACGTGATCGATGGCCAATGTGTCTACCAAATATTTAATGCCATCCCATTCGAACATACAGCCTGTCTCAGTTTCCGGATGTTGTTCCTGCAAGATGGAATAGATAGTGGGGAAAATACCGTGCCCGTTGGTTACGGCAGAGGGAATTTCCGGTGTGCGTGATCCCCACGTTGTGTAACCGTGGATTTCTGTGGCTGCACCGTTGAACATAGATGCCCAGTTGATGGCCGATGATGAAGGAAGCACCGACCGCTTTTTCAGCGTGTAGCAGCCTTGAGCCATCAACTCCCGGATATTGGGCGCTTGGGCTTTTTCCATGCTATAGGCTCCCCACCCGTCCAAAGCAATCATGACTACATGCTTGGCCTTGGGTTTCTCAGTCTGTACAGAAGTGGTACAGCTCATACATAACAAACTCACTAAAATTCCTAATAGAAATTTGCTCTTCATAATGGTATCTACAATTTAAACGTTTATAAAATAGTCCTGTTTATGGCTACAAATGTAATCCATTTTTTTGTTATCCCAACCAGAATAATCATGAAGTATGAAAAAGAAGAACATCTTTATTAGAAAACTAATGCATCAATGACGTAAATCCTCAAAAGAAGCGATGTTTTTCTTTACTTTTGCCCTTAGAAAGCAATAATTTCGTAATTTTGCACCCATATTCGCATTAACGTTTAATTATATAGACTTTTTTGAGACAATGGAATTAGCAAGTAAGTACAATCCCGCCGATGTGGAGGGGAAGTGGTACCAATATTGGCTGGACCACAAATTGTTCAGTTCGAAACCCGATGGACGCGTGCCGTACACCATCATCATTCCGCCTCCTAACGTCACCGGTGTGCTCCACATGGGACACATGCTTAATAATACCATCCAAGATATTCTGGTGCGCCGTGCCCGCATGGAAGGCAAGAACGCCTGTTGGGTGCCGGGCACTGACCATGCCTCCATCGCTACCGAAGCCAAAGTGGTAAACAAGCTGGCTCAGGAAGGTATTAAGAAAACCGATTTGACTCGCGATGAGTTTCTGAAGCATGCCTGGGCATGGACAGAGGAACACGGAGGCATCATCTTGAAGCAATTACGCCGGCTAGGCGCTTCGTGTGACTGGGACCGCACAGCCTTCACCATGGACGAGACGCGCAGCAAGAGTGTCATCAAGGTATTTGTTGACCTATATAATAAAGGTCTTATCTACCGAGGTGTGCGCATGGTGAACTGGGATCCTAAAGCGCTGACCGCCCTCAGTGATGAAGAGGTCATTTACAAAGAAGAGCATGGCAAATTCTACTACCTGAAATATTACGTAGCAGATGATGATTTGTCGGGCGAGACAGGCGATGAGAAAGAAGTGGTGCATCGCGATGCGCAAGGACGTCGTTACGCTGTAGTGGCTACTACCCGTCCTGAAACCATCATGGGCGATACGGCCATGTGTATCAATCCCAATGACCCTAAGACGCATTGGCTGAGAGGAAAGAAGGTGATTGTTCCGTTGGTAAACCGTGTCATCCCTGTTATCGAGGACGAATATGTGGACATGGAGTTTGGTACGGGCTGTTTGAAGGTGACACCTGCCCACGATGTGAACGACTACATGCTGGGCGAGAAGCACAACCTGCCTTCCATCGATATCTTCAACGACAACGGTACGCTGAGCGAGGCCGCCGGACTCTACGTAGGCATGGACCGCTTTGATGTGCGCAAGCAGATAGAGAAAGATTTGGACGAAGCCGGACTCTTGGAGAAAGTAGAGGCCTATACGAACAAGGTGGGCTTCTCGGAACGCACCAATGTGCCCATTGAGCCGAAGCTCTCTATGCAGTGGTTCCTCAAGATGAAGCACTTTGCAGACATGGCTTTGCCTCCGGTGATGAACGATGAACTGAAGTTCTATCCGGCTAAATACAAAAATACATACCGTAATTGGTTGGAGAACATCAAGGATTGGTGTATCAGCCGCCAGTTGTGGTGGGGACATCGCATCCCGGCTTACTATTTGCCCGAAGGTAGATATGTCGTAGCCGAAACGCCGGAACAAGCTTTGGTATTGGCGAAGGAAAAGTCTGGCAAAGACTTGACTTTGGCAGACCTTCGTCAGGATGAAGATTGTCTCGACACATGGTTCTCTTCGTGGCTTTGGCCTATCTCCCTCTTCGATGGCATCAACAATCCCGGTAACGAGGAAATTAAATACTACTATCCGACAAGCGACCTGGTAACGGGACCGGACATTATCTTCTTTTGGGTAGCTCGTATGATTATGGCCGGATACGAGTATATGGGCGATATGCCTTTCCGCAACGTTTACTTCACCGGTATCGTACGCGACAAACTGGGCCGCAAGATGTCCAAGTCATTGGGTAACTCACCCGATCCTTTGGAACTGATAGACAAGTTTGGTGCCGATGGCGTGCGAATGGGTATGATGCTTTCGGCTCCCGCCGGCAATGACATTCTTTTTGATGAGGCCCTGTGCGAACAAGGACGTAACTTTAATAATAAGATATGGAATGCTTTCCGTTTGGTAAAAGGCTGGACGGTGAGCGCAGAAGCAGAAGTGCCCGAAGCAGCGGCACTGGCCATGAAATGGTTTGAGTCAAAGCAGAATGCGGTAGCCGTTGAGGTGGCCGACCTCTTCTCGAAATATCGTTTGAGCGAAGCTTTGATGGCTGTTTACAAACTCTTCTGGGACGAATTCTCCAGTTGGTATCTGGAAATGATAAAGCCCGCATATGGCCAGCCCATCAGCCGGGAAGTGTACGACCGTACCATCGGTTTCTTCGATAACCTTCTGCACCTGCTCCATCCTTTCATGCCGTTCATTACGGAAGAGTTATGGCAGCATATTGTTGAGCGTAAGGACGGTGAGAGCCTGATGGTCAGCCCAATGGCTGCTCCGGGTGAAGTAGACGAAACGCTGTTGCAACAATTTGAAGCAGTGAAGGAAGTTATCAGTAACGTACGTTCCATCCGTATACAAAAAAACATTGCGCAGAAGGAAACTTTGGAGTTGCAGGTTGTGGGTGAAAATCCGGTAGCTGTGTTTAATGCAGTCATCAGTAAGATGTGCAACCTCTCCACCATTTCCGTAGTAGAAGCCAAGGCTGATGGTGCGTCCACTTTCATGGTAGGCACTACGGAATATGACGTACCTTTAGGTAACTTGATTGACGTGGAAGCTGAAATAGCCCGCATGGAGGCCGAACTGAAGCACAAGGAAGGCTTCCTGCAGGGCGTATTGAAGAAACTTTCCAACGAGAAGTTTGTCAACAATGCTCCAGCTGCTGTCATTGAATTGGAGCGTAAGAAACAGGCGGACGCAGAAAGTATCATCAAATCGCTGAAGGAAAATATTGAGGCTCTAAAAAAATAATTCCTACATTCTTCCTCTTCCCCTGCTCATTCTTTTAAAAAGGGAGGAAATACGACAGCCAACTAATTCCCAGTGCATTAGTTGGCTGCCTTTTTCAAACCTGCAACTCATGTTTACCCTTAATGACAGCCTGCCACCAGACAGAGAAAGGTGATGATGCATACCTTGCTCATCAGCATTGGCACAAATTTTAAATGGCTTCGCCAACATACGCTTATCATTAGCTACGCTCAAAACCACTTTTGATTGCTTCATTAAGGTATAGTCTGAATAAAGCGAGACGCATGGCGAAAAGAAATCTTCGCCCATCTGTTATATCGGTCTCACCTGTATGCTTTAATAAAAAAATAGACATTGAGTAGAAGAATGCGGAGTTCTTCTTGACAGTCAGCACTCCTCACAATCCGCAGCCAAGGTTATAAGTACTCATATACAGCGCTTATATTCAAACACTTACATGGATACAAAATCCTTATTAATCATTTACCAAGTGAATAATTAATCACTTGTCAAATGATCAATCAATCACTTATCAACTGAATAATAGAAGGTTTGGACAGTAATCTATTAACCACTCCACTGATAACTAATATGATAACTATGAGGCTCAAAGTTTTTTGTTGAAAAGATTACACTGTTAAAATGCGGTTATGGCAGTAGGGGCAATACCATATTGTTTCTTAAATGCAGTAGAAAAATGAGACTGGTTCTTGAAGCCTACTTGGGTATAAACATCCACGATTTTACGTCCGCCCTTCTGCATCAGAGCGTATGCTACTTCCAACCGCTTACGGATGAGCCATTTCTCCGGCGTAAGGTCACTTATCTTTTTGAAATCGCGCTTAAAGGTAGCCAGACTCCGCCCCGTATAGTGCGCCAACTCCTCTTGCGAAAACTCATACATATAATTTTTGTTCATGAAGTCCAAAATATCTATCTTCCACGGCTCATTGAAATCGAACAATGTAGGAGCAAATCTTTCATCAATATGGAGCAACGCCAACAATCCTTCCTGCAACTTCAATTGCATAAAATCATCCTGCGGCTTCACGTTCGGGTCGAAAAAAGGAGTCAGCGATGCGAAAAGGCTGACCAATTCTGCGGTTTTGGGCAACTTTAGCACTTCCGATCTTAGTTTAGGAGTCTGAGTCGATACTTTATAAGATCCTCCCTTGGCATACATCTCCCGTAAGAAATTGCGGGTAAAACTGAGAAAAATGCCGCAATAGCGTTCGCCATTGCAAGGTTTCTTATAAAGAGTGATATGATGGTCGCGCGGAATAAACACGCTTTCTCCTTTCCCTACATGAATTTGCCGTTTGCCATTGTCAAGCACCATCTCGCCTGAGTACACATAGTTGATGGCATACTCACGCGAACGATGGACACAAGCGGAGGCGTCATCGTAGAAGAAACTATAAAATACATTGTTGTAATTGAATATGAGTTTCAACGAGCCATTTTCTTCTTCCATTTCTCCCGATTTCATAACTGCATGAAGTATTTGTGAGCAAATATACGAATTTCTATTCAAAATTCATTGTCCTACGGTTCATTCTGCAAAAGAATGCTTACGGAAGAGGTAAAACCTAAGCAACAAACTATAGGAAGTACGTTCGGCTATCGTAGCTTGGCAAGTTTTTTCCAGATTTTCCTTACGAACCTCAAGATAGGAAGCACGCATCTGCTTGAATTCTTTCCTAGCCTGCCATACGGCATGCGCATTCGACCATTGCCCTTTCAATAAAAAACTTAATGATGCCACATAGTCAAGCACAGTACGTACCCTCATCACCGGAGTCAATTCCTTCTCTGGCAAGTTTTTATAAAGCATCAACAAATTGTTGCGGAAGTTTAAGAAGGTCTTGCGCGGATTTTCTTTCTTCAACGTAGCGCCTCCTACATGCCAGACCACACTCTTGGGCACACATACCAACATCCTTCCACGAGCCCGAAGCCGCCAACACAGGTCTATTTCTTCCATGTGAGCAAAGAAGCGGGCATCCAAGCCTCCAGCCTCCCGATAATCTTTCAAACGGATAAACAAAGCGGCACCCGTAGCCCAAAATATCGGAGCAATGTCATCATATTGCCCTTCATCCCGCTCTACCTTATTTAATATACGCCCACGGCAAAAGGGATAGCCATAACGGTCGATATATCCGCCTGCCGCTCCCGCATATTCAAACCGATCCCTGTTTCTCCAACTTCGCACTTTGGGTTGACAACCGGCCACTTCGGGATGCACATTCATGTAATCCGTCAGAGGGCGCAACCAATGCTCGCTCACCTCTACATCGGAGTTGAGCAACACGACGTATTCGGCCTCCAGCTGAGACAAAGCCCGGTTATACCCTTCGGCAAAGCCGTAATTCTGCTCTAACAAAATCAAGCGGACCGAAGGGAATTCTTCACGCAACATCTGCACCGAAGCATCTGTGGATCCGTTATCGGCTACATAGACACACGCATCGTCTTCCTCAGAATAACGAACTACGGAAGGCAGAAACGTGCGAAGCATTTCGCATCCATTCCAATTCAATATGACTACCGCTACTTTATCCATACTTCTAAATGACTCCAAGCAATGCCGTCCCGTCCTCATTAAAATCTCCTAAGCGTACGTTGATGACCTGATTGTCCAACGTATCATCATGCGGCACCTCCACACGGATGTAGTTGGGCGTAAACCCGTGCATTGGCAGACCCGGCTTGGCCCGCTCCAGCAATATGGGCATCGTCTGCCCGATGTGCCGGATATAGAAAGCACGCGTCTTCTGCTCGGACAACTCCAGCAAACGTTGGCTACGCCGGTGTTTCTCCTCGGGAGACACTACATGGTCAATCTTTAAAGCCTGTGTGCCGGGACGTTCCGAGTAACTGAACACATGAAGCTGTGTCACATCCAAGCTCTCGATAAACCGATAGCCTTGTTCGAAGAATTCCTCCGTCTCACCCCGTGTGCCCACAATCACATCTACCCCGATAAAGGCATCCGGCATCGTCTTTTTAATCCGACGCACTTTCTCGGCAAACAAGTCTGACGCATAGCGTCTCCGCATCAGCTTCAACACCTCGTCACACCCCGATTGCAAAGGGATGTGGAAGTGTGGCATGAAACGCTTGGATTGTGCAACAAAGTCAATGATATCGTCCGTCAGCAAATCTGGCTCAAGGGAGGAGATACGATATCGCTCAATGCCTTCCACATCGTCCAATGCCCGTACCAAGTCCGTAAACTTCTCCCCCGTAGTCTTGCCAAAATCTCCAATGTTGACCCCAGTCAGCACAATCTCCTTTCCTCCCTCGTCCGCCGCCCGATGAGCCTGCTCCACCAACGAAGCAATGCTTCCGTTACGGCTACGTCCGCGGGCAAAAGGAATGGTGCAATAGGAACAAAAATAATCGCAACCGTCTTGCACCTTCAGGAAGAAACGCGTGCGGTCGCCCCGCGAACACGAAGGAATGAAGGAACGAATGTCCCGCAAAGGCGAGGTAAATGCTTCGCCTTTATCGCGCTTCCGCAAATCGCCCAAATAGCTCAGCAAATCTTTCTTCTGTTCGGCTCCCAACACTACATCTACTCCTTCAATAGAGGCCACCGTATCAGGCTTCAACTGGGCATAACATCCCGTCACTACCACAAATGCACCTGGATGTTGCTTTACCAACCGATGAATGGCCTGACGGCATTTCTTGTCCGCCACCTCCGTCACCGAGCAAGTGTTCACTACGCAAATATCCGCTTTCTCCCCTCTACGCGCCGTGCGCACACCTAACTCACGCAACATCCGCCCGATAGTGGAAGTCTCCGAGAAATTCAGTTTACAGCCCAACGTATAATAGACGGCTGTTTTGTCTTGAAATATATTGGTATCAATCATAATCGTTCGTTTTCCGGTGCAAAGGTACGTATTATTCTCCGATTTACCACTCCTACCAACCCATCATGCCCCCAACAAAAAGACAAGGAAAAGAGAAAGTCACAAAAAAAATATAAAAAAAGTTGCGTAAAAGTGAACAACTTAATCAAAAAGTATCTACCTTTGCAGCGTTTTAATAAAGCAATTGATTGTATTACGTTTTAAAAATTAAAGGAAATGAAGAAGTTAGTTTTGATGGCCGCAGCTATCGTAGCCGTATCTTTCGCATCTTGTGGTAACAAGGCAGCTAATGCAGAACAAGCAAAAGCTGACTCTATCCGTATCGCCGACTCTATCGCAGCTGTTGAAGCAGCCGCAGCTGAGGCAGCCGCACAAGCCGCTGATACCGTAAAGGCTGATAGCTCTGTTGTAGCTGAATAATATTCAGGCATACAACTTCAAAAGAGAATTGAAAGTCTGACGTGCGAAAGCACACCAGACTTTTTTTGTATCCGTATGCTTTATCATCTACCTCTATCAGGAAAAGAGAAAATATAGATTACTTGCCCAAGTATTCTAGGATAAATGCTCAAACATCCTAAGATACTTTGCCTTCGAACCATAGGATACTTGAGCATTTCATATTTACATTGGAGCCAATGTATTTTCTCACACTAACCGAACTGGGAATTATAACCCCCTCACCGTCCGCATCAACTGCTCACCCAGTCCGATGGTATAGCCTTGAGACACAAATACCACGCGATTGAACGTATCGGCAATGATAAATACCGGAAGCGTATGGACAGATTTCAGCTTCATGCCACGAACAATCTCTTCAGCTATGCCATGGGTGTCTACACCATATATAATAGTATTGGGCAATCCTCCGAAGTCTTGCGGGCGATAAAGCTTGAACTTTTCTTCATCTGGGAAGAGCAATACCAACTTACGTCCCCACTTCTCCAACTCCTTGCCCAACTTGGCTACGTCCTTCAGCGCATGGTTAGTAGGCTCCTGATTAACGCCCAGCACTCCCACAACAAAGTATCCCCGTCCACAAGCTTTCAACAAACTGGTCGGCTCCTCGGCCATCGTCTTCTCCTCAACCGGTGTAAAGAGTGATTCACAATTGCAGTTGCCGCTGACTTGTATCTGCTCTTTGCTCTCGCGCATGGTTAAAATGGTACGCTGAGTTTGTCCAGCCTTTACATTGAAGGCGTTCAGATGTACCAACACACTGCCACTGGCCAAACGAGTGCCGCTTACCATCAGATAGTAACCTGCGGGTATTCGATGAGGCGTGGATAACAAAGACTTCCACGTATCACCTTCCCCATAATTTTGCAACTGAAGCATGCCATCCTGGCATCGGGAAAGCGTGAAGTGCATGTAATATTTGGGGTCATCAAAATATTTCGTAGACCGGAAAGTCGCTTCCAGCAGGCCTTCCTTAGGGACCTCTCGGGCAGCACCTTCATCGAAATTCACTTCGTACGTCTTTCCGTTCTTCAAGTCCGTATGCCCCTTCAAGTCTTGATAGCAAACTTTGCCTGTCACCGGATCAATCCAAGCGGGAATACCCATGCTGCGTGCCACGCTGACAAAGAAAATGTCGCGCGAATACACATCGGCCACTCTTGCATTCCATACACCGATGGGCGTCATGGGGATACGCTGGGCGTTCAACGAGTCATTCAACGTAATATTCACACTGCACCATTCCACTAATTTATGGGGGTCTTGGCGATACATCCGGGCATCATCTCCACTGATGGCTGTTTGGAAGAAAGATTTGTAAGAAGTCAGTTCCTCCGTGGCCACACGTGGATTGAGCAAAGCTGAAGCATATTGCTCGCATGCAACTTGAGGCGTATGCAGCAAATGATCGACAAGCACTTCAAAACGAATATCACGCAAATCTTTCTCTGTCAACGTGCCTAGCAAACGAACAGCTTTTTCAGCATCATTCCCAGCAGAGGTCATGGAAAGAAAACGACACAACGTAGCATGATTCCCTCGTGAAGCTACTAAATAAGAAGCTGCCTGTCCGATGTAGTAAGCATTTAAGCCAGAAATCGTCTTTAAAAAAGTTTCGGCTTTCTCTTGAGTCATCATTGTAGCTTCGTAGGCATGCCGAATGGAATCTTCCTCAGCCATGCGCCGGTCGTTTTCAGCGCGTTGTTCAGGCGTAACTTCGGGCACGTTGGAAGTCTCGACAGGCGGCACGATGTCCATATCCAACTCAAAGGAATCTCCGTCTTGGTGATTCAACTTGAGGCTGAGCGTGTCTTGCTTGCCAAACGAAAGTTTCGCAAAGCCGAAGCGTCCGCCTCGCGAAGCCCACACCAACATATCGCCTTTGCCTGCGGTCAGCGAGGCACAACCTTCCGTATCGGTCAGTTTGCGAGCTACGGTATAGAATTCGGCATAATTGTAAAGTTTGAACTCCACTTGTGCGCCTTGGACAGGCAGCCCGGCCTCATCGGTCACCCTGACCGTGGCATGAGCTGTGGGTGCATAGTTATCAATCACATTTATCTCAGTATAACCGGGTGTACGGCTCATCACGTCTTCCGGCCCTTCATAACGCCCAAAGACTTTAGTATGCATCAGCATGCCCCGGGCGGCCGGATCGTTGAACCATCCCAGATTGAGCACCGGCTCGGGCTCGCAGGCTCCCAAAAAATACCATTTGCCATCGGCCCAAGCCTCCACCCAAGCATGATTGTCGTCCGTATGCGCCCAACGGGGAGTGTAAACCTGACGGGCAGGTATGCCCACCGAGCGCAAGGCTGCCACCAAGAAGGTGGACTCCTCGCCACAACGACCGAAAGCTGTACGTACGGTGGCCAATGGCGAACTGGTACGGGCATCGCTAGGCTGGTAGATAGCCTTCTCGTGGCACCAATGGTTTACTTCCAGGATGGCGTCGTACATCGATTTATCCTGCACACGCGGCTTTAATTCTTCGTAGAAAACCATACGGGCACTGTCAAGCGGTTCGTTGTTCACCCGTACGGGGAGGACAAAATGGCGAAACAATGCTTCGGGCACCGTTCGTCCCCAAGCCATTTCACGGGAAGCACGTTGGGAAGCACGGACGTTCATCAAGTGAAAATCACCGGAGTAATCGGTTATATCGGCCAGCGGCATGTAGGCATAGAGGAACTCCAATGCCTCACGTTCGTAGTCCGTTAGGTCGGTTTGAAAAATGGCAAAAAGATTACCTTCGGGCATCAACGTTTGCTTTTGAAGAAAGTCCGCTTCTACTTGTCGGCGATAATCGGCATCGCTGATAAAAGGAGCATTCTTCCCCTCGCATGACAGGAGCAGACAGATAACCAAAGCCGTCCCAAGGAAACTAGTAAAATGTTTCATATTCGCAATAATAGTTTGTTTTTCATGATTGATGGACAAATATACGCAAACTAGTTGAAATACGAATGTCTGACGATAAAATAATGTCGGCAAGCGTGAAAATCTCCCTAAAAAACAGTTTTTTTAATCACAATCCTTCTCTTTCTGCATTTTCTCCCGATAAGCTTTCGGTGAAACTCCCAAATGCGCTTTTACATACTTTCCGAAAAAAGAAAGGTTTGGGAACGCCAACTCGTTGCATATTTCCTTGATATTCTTGTCCGGCCTCTTCAATAGTATCTGTATATCTTTCACCACATAACGGTTTATCAGATCGGAAGCGGTGCAGCCACCGACTTCCCTACATATATAGGAAAGATACTTGGACGTAATACAAAGTTTATCAGCATAATAGGCCACACTTCGCGGTTTGGGATACGTGTTTGTAATTTCTTTCACAAAGTCATGAAACACACGCTCTCCGGCTGTATAATTCCGCGGCTTCGAGTTAATGAAATGCTCTAAAGAATTTCGGAATTCATATAAGAAAGCCACTAACAGAGCATCTATCAATTCTTTCTGATACTTGCCGGAAGGTCCTGCCAGCTTGGATCGTATCAAATCATAGTACAGGCAAAAAACCTTTACTTCCTCTGGATTTAATGAAACGACAGGCGATTTCTCCAGAAAGTTAATAGCGTCCCATGGCGTAGTGCCTCCTATCAGAACCATCTGTTGCATATACTCCTTAGAGAGAGCTATACACCGGAACTCAAAGTCCATACTGTTCATACTCTTTTCCAAAATGATGTTGGGATGACAAATCATCACTTGCCCCGGATATATCTCATACAAGTTTCCATTAATATAGAGGGAGGCCTTTCCCTTCAAGCATATTACAGCGATAAAAGCATCCAACCGAACAGGCCCTTGTGTACCAACATTCTGCAGATTTTCAATAAAAGCGATACGTCCATCGCTACAAGCCACCATTCTTTGTGAACATGCCATTTCCAAGTTTCCTACCAGCTCGTCTTTTCTTATTTCAAAGTTATTGTCCATAATACAATGTTGTTTTATTCTATTTGCTGGCAAAGTAAATCATTAATCTGCTATTTTGAGTAGCATATACACCCTTTTCTATGTTCTATTTTACCTATTTTAATCATTACGGGAAAAATGAGACAGTAAATAAGAAAAATAAAAGTCCATTTTTCCACGTAAAGCCTATTTCTTTGCACCGGAAAATCTAACCAATATTCTATATGAAACGAATCAATTACACAAGTATCAGCCTGCTATGTACCCTTGTATGGGCAGGATGCAGCCACGAAGAATCACAGGACAACGCCAATGAGAAGGCCGTCAAAGTAGAAATCCGACAAGTAGGAACTGTATCCGTAGAAGGAACAGGACATTTTTCAGGGACAGTAGAAGAGAAAAATGGAACAGCGTTAAGTTTCGCTACCGTTGGAACCATCCGTACGATGAACGTCCGCCTTGGCGACCGCGTAAGCAAAGGACAACTTATCGGCACATTGGATGATACCTCGGCACGCAGCAGCCACACTGCCGCACAAGCCACATTGGCACAAGCCGAAGATGCCTACCGCCGCATGAAAGAACTGCACGACAAAGGAAGCCTGCCTGAAATCAAATGGGTGGAAATACAAAGCAAATTGAAGCAGGCGCGCTCCATGGAGACATTGGCAAAGAAGCAACTGGACGATTGCCGACTCACCGCTCCTTTTGCCGGAATCATTCCCTCCAAGACCGGAGAAGCGGGACAGAATGTCATGCCTGGTATGGCTGTAGCACAATTGGTATCCGCAACAGGACAGCAAGTCAAAATCGCCGTACCCGAAGCAGAGATAGGTAATATCACTGTGGGGCAGAAAGCCTCGGTAGCCATCCCCGCCCTCAAGGGGAAACGGTATGAAGCCACCGTAACCGAACGCGGCGTGACGGCCAACGCTTTGTCCCGTTCGTATGAAGTGAAGCTGAAAGTGGATGACGCCGATGACTCCCTGCTGCCCGGCATGGTGGCCGAGGTGACACTAACAGAGAACAACGGACAGACAGCTTGTATAATACCTCTGCACATTGTACAGTTGGACGAGCAGAACCGCAACTTCGTCTGGACAGAAAAAGATGGAAAGGCAGTCAAACGGTTTATCACTTGCGGAGACTTTGCAGGCAACGGGGTCATCGTCACCCAAGGTCTACAGCCAGGAGACAACCTTATCATCAAAGGACAACACAAGGTGTGCGAGGGCACACCGATAGAACATGAAAACTTATAAAACCCGAATATATGTCATGCGAAACACAACAGTTACTTTTAGAATGGGGCATAGCCTGCATCATAGGTGCGGCGATAGCCTCCTTTGTGAAACGAAGTAATCTTACGAAAAGAGACTAAAACAATCATGGAAAAGAAAGAGAAACGTAACTTTGTGGAATGGGCGATGCACTACCGGCAAATCGTCATCCTCGTGGTGACCTGCCTCGTCGCCTTCGGCATCTACAGCCTGCCGCAAATGCGGAAGAACGAATTTCCCGACTTCACCGTGCGACAGGGCATCGTAGTGGCCGTGGCTCCCGGCAACACGGCGCAGGAGATGGTGGAGCAAGTGACCAAACCGTTGGAAGAATACATATTTACCTATAAAGAGGTGAAGAAGGAGAAGACCTTCTCGAAAAGCCGCGACGGCATCGTCTACATCCAGGTGGAGCTGAACGACGACCTGACGAACAAAGACGAATTCTGGAGCAAATTCAAGCACGGCGTGTCACAGTTCAAGAGCCAGCTTCCCTCCAACGTACTGGCACTCGTGGTGCAAGACGACTTCGGCGACACCTCCGCACTCCTTATCACTATGGAGAGCGAGGACAAGACCTACCGCGAACTGGACGACTACATGGATCTGCTGCAAGGACGCCTGCGCCGCATCAACTCAGTAGGACGCATGACGGTGAGCGGCATGCAGAACGAACAGATATCGGTCTATCTGGACCACGACCGACTCTCGAAGTACGGGATGAACGAGCAGACACTGGCTCTCGGCTTGATGCAGAAAGGCTTCACCACCAGCGGCGGACGGGTAAAGGACGGCACGATGGTAGAACCCATCTACATCAGCCGCTCGCTCAACACCGTGCGCGATGTGCAGGAGCAGATTGTCTACGCCGACCCGCAGGGTAACGTAGTCCGCCTGAAGGACGTCGCCCGCGTGGTGCGCGAATATCCCGACCCCGACAGCTACATCACCAACAACGGGCGCAAGTGTCTCCTGCTCTCCGTCGAGATGAAGAAGGGGCAGAACATCGTGGCGATGGGCGAGGAGGTAAACCAGGTGTTGGCCGAGTTCCAGCCGGAGTTGCCCGCCGATGTCACCCTGTTCCGCATCACCGACCAGCCGAAGGTGGTGGACGACAGCGTGTCCAACTTCCTGCACGAACTCATCATCGCCATCGTGGCCGTGGTCATCGTGGTGATGCTCCTGCTGCCCTTGCGTGTGGCCTTGGTGGCCGCATCGACCATCCCGATTACCATATTCATATCCCTCGGGCTGTTCTACGCCTTCGGCATTGAGCTGAACACCGTGACCTTGGCCGGACTGATTGTGACGCTGGGCATGATTGTGGACAATAGCATCGTCATCATCGACAGTTACCTGGAGAAGTTGGGCGAAGGGATGTCGCGCTGGCACGCCTCCATCCAGAGCACCACGCACTTCCTCAAGTCCATCTTCTCTGCCACGCTGGCCATCAGCATCACGTTCTTCCCCTTCCTGGCAACGTGTACGGGCATGATACACGATTTCCTGCTGCACTTCCCGTGGGGCATCACCATCGTGCTGGCCGTGTCGTTGCTCGTGGCCACGCTGCTCGTGCCCTTCATGCAATTCTGGTTCATACGCAAGCCGATGGAGGTGAAGGAGCAAGGCGGCAAGAAGGCTTTCTCCTTCCTCGACCTCTTGCAGAAGTATTATAACCGCCTGTTCGGCTGTTGCTTTGCCCATCCCAAGAT
>CALUOV010000213.1 GCA_944322275.1 uncultured Bacteroides sp.
TGGACGTAGAGCAGGTCGATGTAGTCCAGCTGCATACGGTCGAGCATCTCGTCGATGGCTTTCAATGTCTTGCCCTCTCCGTATTCCGTGGGCCAGAGCTTGCTGGTAATCCAGATTTCCTTGCGGGGGATGCCGCTTTCCTTGACGGAACGCCCTACGCCAGCCTCGTCCTGATAGGCATGGGCGGTGTCGATGTGCCGGTAACCGGCTTTCAGTGCGGTGAGGCACGACTGTTCGCACACTTCATCACTGGGCTGGAGAAACGTGCCGATGCCGAACCGGGGCATCTCCACGCCGTTGTTCAACTTGACTACGGGCACGCTTGCCGTCGTCGTTTTCTCTTGCGCATAGGTAGCGCATACGCCGCCCCATAGCATCAGGGCGGACAACAGAAGATTCTTCAGTAATTTCATACGTTCATTCTTTATTATTCGGATGTAAAGGTAGGGAATATGCCTCTGAACAGGCTTATAGAAAATTCGGGAGGATATGCCGGTTTTGCGGTAAAATATATTTCAGAATAGTCTGTTATTCAAGTTGTCCAACTTCGGAGAGGTAACTTGTGCAGCAAGGCTTTCATAAAATGTATGGAATTAAAGACGGGATATATCCACAAATCAGAATCGGACAAGTGTCTGTTTTGCTGTCTTAAGCTAAACGCACACATTTATGTTCTTTGTGGGAAATAAAGCAATTATTTTTTGAAGATATGAATATTAAACGTACTTTTGTTTCAAATTAAGCTTTGAAGGCTTAATATCAATTGACATATTATAGCTCAATCGCTGTCTGAATCACCACCTCGGAAAAGCTTGACGAGCTATCACAATTATCATTGGGGTACGCTATAGCGTAGACTTCCCCATAGATAATTGTGGCTTGTGGTGAGCCAAGACAGCGTATGGCGAGAGTCTGCGCTTTTTTTCAATTAAACGTATGACTTTTGTCGGAACATTGGCAATATTGCAACAAAATACATTTAATTTAAAAGGGAAATGAAAGTATTTAACGTAATGGCTGCTTCTATACTGGGCGCGGCTCTGTGTTTGGGATTCACCGCATGCAGCGATGATGACGAGAATGGTAACGGCAATGACAACAGGGGTGACAATACGACCATGGTAGTCCATCCGGAGAACGTATTTACAGGAGGTATTCCGAAATCGGCCGCAGGCATGACCATCACCCAAAATGAAGAGGGATTGGTGACAAGCATCACGACCGAAGAGGGCGACAAGGCAGTTTTCGAGTATTTCTCAGCCTCGACCAAGGCGGACGTTGTCATCGACCAGGCAAGAATCACTGTAACCGATTCAGACGGTGATGTCACCGAACTGAACTTGCAGCTCAACCAAGAGGGTTATGTGGCATCCTGTAACTCAACAGACCATGCCGGCACTACCGATGCCAGCAATTTCACTTGGAAGATGGAATACGATGCAGACGGACACTTGATTAGAATGGAACGTTCAGAAGGTGATGGAGAGGTAACGACCCTTACTTATAATGAAGAGGGGGATGTAATGGCAACTTCCACCATCACTCCGGGTGATGACTTCGATTGGCCCGCCAGCACCATTCAATATACAACGGACGAAATCACCACACCTGTGGAAAACAAAGGCTGTCTGATGATGTTTGACGAACTGCTGGATGTGGACATGGATGAGATGATTTACGCTTACTATGCTGGTATGCTCGGCACAGCTACGAAGCACCTGCCGCTCAAGCAACATTATCCCTATAACTATGACCCCAATACAGGAGCGGTAAAATATAACGATCAGTATTTTGACTGGGAATGGGATTCCAACGGCTATCCTACGCAACTGGTGATTGATCATAATACAGATCCGGATGATTACAGTGAAGTGTTGGTAGACAGATTTTCATTTACCTGGTAATTCTTAAAATCTCTGATTCAAATAAAATCCCGCCTGTCACTTTACCGACAGATGGGATTTTTTCATCTTATACATTTCCCAACATATCTTGAAATTTGTAGTTATCTGATAATTGCGTACCTTTGCCGTGATAAAATAGGTCTGTTGCTTATCAGACCTATTAACCCAATGAATAATAACTCAAAAACAAGATATAACTATGGCATTAAAAGCAGGTATCGTGGGATTGCCCAACGTGGGAAAGTCCACTCTCTTCAACTGTCTGTCCAGCGCCAAGGCGCAGGCGGCTAATTTTCCTTTCTGTACCATCGACGCCCAAATGGGCCAAGTGTCCGTACCGGATGAGCGACTGACCAAACTGGCGGAATTGGTTCATCCGGGACGTATCGTACCCGCCGTGTGCGACATCGTAGATATTGCCGGACTGGTGAAAGGAGCCAGCAAGGGCGAGGGACTGGGCAACCAGTTCCTGGGCAACATACGTGAGTGTGACGCCATCATTCACGTATTGCGTTGCTTCGACAATGGCAACATTGTGCATGTGGACGGTTCGGTCAACCCCGTTCGCGATAAGGAAATCATCGACACCGAACTGCAACTGAAGGACCTCGAAACGGTGGAGAACCGC
Organism: uncultured Bacteroides sp.; assembly: GCA_944322275.1. GTDB lineage: Bacteria > Bacteroidota > Bacteroidia > Bacteroidales > Bacteroidaceae > Bacteroides. The sequence continues at coordinate 2,533 of CALUOV010000213.1, forward strand.
ATCAAGCGTGTGGAGAAACAAGCCAAAGTAGGCGGTGACAAAACGGCCAAAACGGAATATGGTCTGCTACTGCGCTACAAGGAGGCATTGGAACAAGGGCTCAGCGCCCGCACCGTGACACCGGAGAACGAAGATGAAGAGACTTGCGCCAAGCAGATGTTCCTGCTCACTACCAAACCCGTGCTCTACGTTTGCAACGTGGACGACACCAGTGCTGCCACCGGCAATGCTTACGTGGAACAAGTGCGCGAAGCCATCCAGGGCGAAAACGCCGAGCTTATCATTATCTCTGCCCAAACCGAAGCCGACATTGCCGAACTGGAAACCTACGAAGAGAAACAAATGTTCCTCGAAGACCTCGGCCTGAAGGAAAGCGGTTGCAACCGCCTCATCAAAGCTATTTATAAACTACTGAACCTGGAAACGTTCATCACTGCCGGCGAAATGGAAGTCAAGGCTTGGACGTACCGCAAGGGCTGGAAAGCTCCGCAATGTGCCGGTGTCATCCACACCGATTTCGAAAAAGGCTTCATCCGCGCCGAAGTCATCAAGTACGACGACTATATAAAATATGGTAGCGAAGCCGCCGTACGCGAAGCCGGTAAACTGGCCGTAGAGGGCAAGGACTACGTGGTGCAGGACGGGGACATCATGCACTTCCGGTTTAATGTGTAACTGCAAGAGCCTGTAAAATCGGATTATGCAAGAGAACAACGAAATCATACTCTATCAGCCGGAAGAAGCCATCAAGCTGGAAGTCCGGCTGGAGGATGAAACCGTGTGGCTGACCCAAGCACAAATGGCCGAACTATTCCAGACCAGTAAGCAAAATATAAGCCTTCACACACATAATGTATTTAAAGAAAAAGAATTAGATGAATTGGCAACTGTCAAGTATTCCTTGACAGTTCAACAAGAAGGAACAAGGAAAGTGAAACGCCAAATTGCCTACTATAATTTGGATGTCATCATCTCCATCGGTTACCGGGTCAAATCGCAGCGCGGCGTAGAGTTCCGTCAATGGGCTACCAGAGTACTGAAAGACTATCTGCTGAAAGGTTACTCTATCAACCATCGACTCGAAAAGTTAGAGAAAACCGTAGCCGACCATACGGAGAAGATTGATTTCTTTGTTCGTACTTCCTTGCCGCCCGTAGAAGGCATTTTCTTCGACGGACAGATATTCGATGCCTACGCTTTTGCCACCGACTTAATCAAATCGGCCAAAGAAAACATCGTATTGATAGACAACTATGTGGACGAGAAGACTTTGCTCATGCTCAGTAAAAGAGGCCAAGATGTGAAGGCCACCATATATACAGCCAAGATTGACAAACGTTTGTTATTGGACTTGGAACGGCATAACGAAGAATATCCGCCCATTGAGCTGCTGACCTACAAACAGGCACACGATCGTTTTCTATTCATCGATTCGGATGTCTACCACATCGGAGCTTCGTTGAAAGATTTGGGAAAGAAATGGTTCGCGTTCTCACGGTTGCATTTCGATACCAATGAATTGTTGGAAAGAATCATGCACACGAAATCAACAACGATTTGAGGTCACAATTTGTGACCTCAAAAATCTTTGAAATCACAAAATGTGATTTCAAACTTAACCCATAACACTACAAGTTATGTTACCAACATTAATTATACAACAGAAGATACACATCATACGGGGTAAATATGATTCTTTAAGGTCACAATTTGCGACCTTAAAGAGTGAACGAGGCCAACACAGCAAGTATATGACTTACGTCAATACGCCCATAAAGCAATTCCTCACCTTCCTATTTCTTCTATTTTATACTGTCGCCTACGCACAACAGGACTCCGTAACCATCCGTGGACAGGTGACCAACTATGAAGGACAACCGATTGACAGTTGTTCGGTAATGTGGCAAGACCCATCATTCAACGATGTAGTGACGGTACAGACCGACAAGGAAGGATACTATACTGCCCGCATTCCTAAAGGATATTATCAAAGCATGGGCGCCATCCGCATGGATACTTATCCGCATACGGCTGCTAAAAACTTTCCTGAAGCCGACCAACGGTTGGAATTTTGGGCATGGAACTTCATTGCCGACCGCGACACGACCCTCCATATCCGCTACCACCGCATGGAGGTTTACGGATTGCATGCCTTCCAAATAGCCGGTGGAATGCCTACTTATCAGCTGTTTGTTCGTCCCATGAGCCTGACACGCTACCAGCAATGGATGAAGCAAGGCAAGGAAGCCATACATGGACAAGACCTCAGCCGGATCCAACAGACAGCCGTCGATGAGCAAGCACAGGCTACCACTCTTGCTCCACCAGCCGACCAACTGAAGGCTACGGTATGGATAGACAACGAAGAGGTGTCCGTGCTGATGGTGCAAGAAATCAAAGAATACTATTCATCCGACGAATACGGCAACGCTTACCTACTGACTGTAGACCGTCCCAAACACGATACTACGCTACCCTACCACATCTTCAAAGTAGAACTGGAAGACCTGGAGAACGGCGACCGCGGCGAAGGAATCTATTATATGGAGAAAGAAACGTATATAAAACAATAACTAATAACTACCCATCATTATGAAATATCTCATAGTAGGAACCGGAGGTGTAGGAGGAAGCATAGCTGCTTTCCTGACCTTGGCAGGCAAAGACGTGACCTGCATCGCCCGGGGTGAACACCTAGCCGCCATCCGCGAACACGGATTGCGCCTGCACAGTGACCTGAAAGGAGAACATACCTTGCAGATACCGGCCTATACCGCAGAAGAATATACAGGCAAGGCCGATGTCATCTTTGTTTGTGTGAAAGGGTATTCCATCGACGAGTCCATTGCCAGCCTGATACGCCGGACCGCCATGCCCGAAACCATTGTGATTCCTATCTTAAACGTCTACGGCACAGGGCCGCGCATCCAACGGTTGGTGCCCGGTGTAACGGTACTGGATGGCTGCATCTACATCGTGGGCTTCGTCAGCGGAAAGGGAGAAATCACGCAGATGGGCAAGATATTCCGTCTGGTGTACGGAGCGCACAAAGGCACCGCTGTTTCCCATGAAACATTGGAGGCCGTACAACGCGACTTGCAAGAGAGCGGCATCAAGGCCGAAATCTCCGACGACATCAACCGCGACACGTTCGTCAAGTGGTCGTTCATCTCCGCCATGGCCGTAACGGGAGCCTATTATGACGTACCTATGGGCGAAGTACAGAAGCCGGGCGAAGTGCGCGACACTTTTATCGGACTTTCCCGCGAGAGTGCCGAACTGGGCCATAAACTGGGGATAGACATTCCGGCTGATTTGGTGGAATATAACCTGAAAGTCATCGACAAGCTGGATCCGCAAAGCACCGCCTCCATGCAGAAGGACATAGCTCGCGGACACGAAAGCGAAGTGCAGGGTCTGTTGTTCGACCTGATAGAAGCCGCTGAAGCTCACGGAGTAGACATCCCGACTTACCGGATGGTGGCCCGCAAATTTCAATAAACGTCAACCATTTATAATAATACTGCCATGTTTACATTACTTAGCATCAACTGGAACCCAAGCGCAGACTTGTTCAACCTCTTCGGAAAACTACCCATTCATTACTACAGCCTGTGTTGGCTCATCGGACTGCTCTTTGCTTACCTCATCGTGCGCCGCGAATACAAAGACCGACGGATAGATGACGCCAAGTTTGACCCTCTGTTTTTCTATTGCCTCATCAGCATGCTCATCGGAAGCCGGTTGGGACATTGCATCTTCTACGATTGGGCTTACTATCAAGACCACTTGTTGGAAATGGTACTTCCCATTAAAATACTGCCAGACGGAGGGTGGCATTGGACTGGCTACCGGGGATTGGCCAGCCACGGAGGTACGTTAGGCCTTATTATCGGCCTGGCGATTTATTGTCACAGGGCAAAGATGCACTTCGTCGATGTACTCGATATGATTGCCGTAGCCACTCCTATCACGGCATGTTTCATCCGCTTGGGCAATCTGATGAACTCCGAAATAATAGGCAAACCGACAGATTTACCTTGGGCGTTTGTCTTCGAACAGGTGGACAACATTCCCCGTCATCCCGCCCAACTCTACGAAGCCATCGCCTATTTCATCTTCTTCTTAGGCATGATGTGGCTCTATAAACGTGGACAGAAGAAAACGGAAACCATTGATAAGCCTCGCACAGACTTCAGCAAAAATGCGGCAAAGGGAAGCCAAAGTATCGCTCTACCCTACCCGCGCGGATTTTTCTTCGGCCTTTGCCTGACGGAGATTTTCGCCTTCCGTTTCTTCATCGAGTTCCTGAAAGAGAATCAGGTAGCCTTTGAGGACGGCATGAGTCTGAACATGGGACAGTGGCTCAGTATTCCCTTCGTGCTGGTAGGTATCTACTTCATGTGTTTTTACGGGAAAAAGAAATAGCTATTTCCCTTTCAATATCTTCTTGATGTCATTCAGCTTGTTCAGCGCCTCTATGGGCGTCAGGTTGTTGACATCAAGATTAAGAATTTCATCCCGTATCTGGCAAAGGACAGGGTCATCCAACTGGAAGAAACTGAGTTGCATGCCACCGGTTGAAGACGGGCCTTCGGTAATGGTTTTGCCCGTAACGACACCTGTCTGACGATTCTCCCGCTCCAACTGCTTCAATATTTCGTCCGCACGTTTCACGATGCTCTTGGGCATACCCGCCATCTTCGCCACATGGATACCAAAGGAGTGTTCGCTTCCTCCACGCTCCAACTTGCGCAGGAAGATGACCTTATTGTCCACTTCCTTCACCGCTACATTGTAGTTCTTGATGCGCTTGAAAGTCTTTTCCATCTCATTCAGTTCGTGATAATGGGTGGCAAAGAGGGTACGCGCCTTGGCTTTGGGATGCTCGTGGATATACTCGACAATGGCCCAGGCAATAGAAATACCGTCATAGGTAGACGTACCCCGCCCCAACTCATCGAACAAGACCAAACTTCGTGGCGACAGGTTATTCAGAATGTCCGCCGCCTCATTCATCTCTACCATAAACGTGGACTCACCTACAGAGATATTGTCACTGGCTCCCACACGGGTAAATATCTTGTCCACCAAGCCGATGTGCGCGCTTTCGGCCGGCACAAAACAGCCTATCTGCGCCATCAGCGTGATAAGGGCCGTCTGTCGGAGCAAAGCCGATTTACCGGCCATGTTGGGACCCGTGATGATGATAATCTGTTGCGTCCGGCTGTCCAGCATCACATCGTTGGCTACATATTTCTCGCCCACTGGCAATTGCTTCTCGATAACGGGGTGGCGTCCTTGACGGATGTCTATCACATCGTCATCGGCCAACACGGGACGGATGTAATTATTCTCATGCGCTACGGTGGCAAAGGAAAGCAGGCAATCGAGCCGGGCCAGCTGATTGGCGTTCAGTTGGATGGCCGGGATAAACTCGCCCACAGCCTGCACCAGTTCGTTGTAGAGTTGTGCTTCCAGTACCAGTATTTTGTCCTCCGCTCCCAGTATCTTCTCTTCATATTCCTTCAGTTCCTGGGTAATGTAGCGCTCGGCGTTGGCCAAGGTCTGCTTACGAATCCACTCGGGCGGCACTTTGTCCTTATGCGTGTTGCGCACCTCTATATAATAGCCAAAGACATTGTTATAACCTATCTTCAGACTGGGGATGCCGGTCAGCTCACTCTCGCGTTGCTGTATCTGGAGCAGGTAATCCTTGCCCGAATAAGCGATGTTGCGAAGTTCGTCCAACTCAGCACTTACTCCCCGCTTCATGACTCCGCCCTTGTTTACCAACAAAGGCGGATCGTTATTGATTTCCCGGTCTATACGGTCGCGGATGGATTGGCAGACGTTCAGTTGCTCGCCAATGCGGTTCAGGCTGGCGTTATCGGCCTCTGTGCAAGCCTGCTTGATAGGCTCCACGGCTTGCAGAGCTACCTTCAGTGCTACCATCTCACGCGGATTGACACGTCCTACGGCCACTTTGGAGAGGATGCGCTCCAAGTCTCCTATCCGATGTAATTGCTCTTCTACCAACTCTTTAAAATTGGGTTGGCGGAAGAAATACTCCACCACGTCCAGGCGGTCGTTGACAGGCCGCACATCTTTAAGCGGGAATACCATCCAACGCCGCATCAGGCGGGCACCCATCGGGCAGATGGTTTTGTCGATGACGTTCAGCAGCGAGCTGCCGCCCTCGTTCATCGAACCGGTCAGCTCCAGGTTGCGTATGGTAAACTTGTCCAGACGGACATACTTATCTTCTTCTATGCGAGCCAGGGAAGTGATGTGAGCCGTCTGCGTGTGCTGGGTCAGGAGGAGGTACTGCAGAATGGCGCCCGATGCGATGATGCCGTTCTTCAGGTGCTCCACGCCGAAGCCTTTCAGGTTCTTCACCTCGAAGTGCTGCAGCAGCTTCTCGCGGGCGGTCGTCTCGGTGAATACCCAGTCGTCCATCTCGTAGGTAAAGAATTTGTTGCCGAAGTTGGCTTCGAACATCGCTTTCTTTCCTTTCTCGTAGAGCACTTCCTTGGGCGCGAAGTTGCTGAGCAGCTTCTCCACATAGTCGGAGGTGCCTTCCGCCGTAAGGAACTCACCCGTGGAGATATCCAGGAAAGCCACGCCGCACACACCCTTGCCGAAGTGTACGGCCGCCAGGAAGTTATTCTCACGGTAGTTCAGCACATTGTCATTGATGGCCACACCGGGCGTCACCAGCTCCGTGATGCCCCGCTTCACCAGTTTTTTGGTCAACTTGGGATCTTCCAACTGGTCACAAATGGCCACCCGCTTTCCCGCCCGGATGAGTTTGGGCAGGTACGTGTCGAGCGCATGGTGGGGGAATCCGGCCATCTCGATGGTCTGTCCCGCCTTGCCGTTATTGCGCTTAGTGAGCGTGATGCCCAATATCTCGGCAGCGGTCACCGCATCCGTAGAGTAAGTCTCATAAAAGTCGCCGCAACGGAACAGCATCACGGCATCGGGGTGCTTGGCCTTGAGGTCGAGAAACTGCTTCATCATCGGGGTAAGTACGATATCTTTGTCCATCCTGTATAGAATTCTTTTGCTGATTTAAAAACAAATACAAAGATACTGTTTTTTAGGATTTCACCCAATGTACTGTAATAGGAATCATAGTTATGGCTAAAGAAGAATCCATCCATTGGTGATGAATCATCCGGCTATATGTAATAATTGATAGATTTTAATATACTTATTTAGGGAGTAAGAAGTATATATAAAAAACGGTCATCTTTATGTGGGTCATCTTTCATGTTACTAACCTGAGCGGCTTATGTTTCTAACACAGAGGGGGAATGTTAGAAACATTCATGCTTTAGGTTTCTAACATTTCCGAACACTCGCGAGAAGTGCTTCCGGCAATCATTATGAAAATCAAATCAGGAAAAATCACAAATAGGGACAGAAAACGCATCCTTTACAATTTTTCTGTAAAGAATAACGTAATAAAAAAGTATTATTTAACCTGGAATAGAAGAGCAATGGCTCTTCAGAAAAATACGCAGGAATAAAATATGAATTTAGCGGATGGATCATAAATAAAAAGGGACGCCCCGTCCCTTATACAGCTGATGGGGCATCCCTGCGAATTTAGGAAACAAACATGAATCATTGTTCAGCGGGCATACCGGCCGTGGTAGGCCAGTAGGGATTCTGATAGAGCGGCGAGAGCTCGATGGTGGAGTAGTCGGACGAGGTGAGCTGGAACTCCTCGATGGGCAGCGGCTGCAGATAGTGAGCCATGTGCCAGACGTAGCCGTTGCGGTAGGAGTTGTTCGAGGTCATGTTCTTCTCGTACGGGCGGTAGTACTCGCTGAGGCTCTCGGCGGATACGTTGGCCGACGAGGAGCCGTCGGAGACGAGGTCGGAGGCGTCGTACCAGTCCTCCATCGGCGTGTTCCACAGGTGGAAGCCTTCTACGTGATAGGGCTCGTCCACCATCTGGTCCAAAGCGCGCCAGCGGATGAGGTCCATCCACCGCAGGGCTTCGCCCATGAGTTCGCAGCGGCGCTCGCGGCGTATGTTGTAGAGCGTGACGTCCGTCAGCAAGCTTCCGGCGGTGTAGGCTCCCCAGTCGAGCTTCTCGTTCTCCATGACGGTGGCTGCGATGGTCACCTGCGGGTCGACAGCGGTGCCTGTGAATCCGGCTGCGGTGCCTGTGAATCCGGCTGCGGTGCGCACGGCGCGCCAGTACTCCAGTATCTTGCCCGAGTTGATGTTGCCCGTCAGCATGTACTCAGCTTCCATGTAGTTGAGCAGGGCTTCCGTGGCGCGGAAGGTGATGGAGCCGGTGTAGCCTGCGCCGTTTCCGGTGCGTGCTTTGTCGAAGGAGCCTCCCTTGCGCATGGTGTAGCCCGTGCTGTAGCCGTTCTCGGCGCTGGTGGTGAGGATGTCGGGATAGGATTCTTCTTCCACGAAGTGGTCCTTGTCGGAGTCCATGTTGAGGAAGACGTTCAGCTGCCCGGGCTCTTTGAGGAATATCTTCAGGCGGGGGTCGGCGTGCTCGCGTATGTCGGCAATGGTCTCGTCGCTGTAGCTGAATCCGCTGTGCGACGCGTAGATGGGTAGTCCGTCTTCCATGACGAAGCTCTCTACCATGCTTCGGGTGAGGCCCACGCCGTAGTTGCCGAAGTTCACCATCACCTCTACGTTGTTGGTGATGCCCAGTCCTTCGCTGTATTCGCGCCAGAGCAGTATTTCGGGATAGCCCGACATGTCATCCTCGCCGAACATGGCGAAGTAGGGGTTCTCCGGGTCGGACTCCGACTGGGGCACTTCGCACGTGTTCTGCGACAGTTGTCCGATGTATGCCTCGGCAATCTGCTCGGCATCGGCCACGGCCTCGTTCAGGAAATACTCTATCTCGGCGTCGATGCTTCCGGAGGGATACTCGTAGTCGGCGTTGTAGTCCTTCTCGGCTCCCGGCCATCCGTCGCCCAGCGGGACGAAGGGTGTGCCCTTGAAGTTGGTAAGCCACGAAGCTTCGAACAGGGCCACACGCGAGCGGAACAGGGTAGCCACGTCGGCCGACACGCGGTTGCGGCGGCTGTCGATGTCGGTAGCCATGTAGTCGGCGGCCGATGTAAGGTCTTCCAGGATGAAACGTGCCACTTCGTTGCGCGGGCTTCGCTGGTTGTTCTCTACGAGGATTGTCTCGTCGTCGGCCAACGCTTCCTTGATGATGGGCAGGTCGCCCCACTTCTGCAGCATGTCGAAATAGCAATAGGCACGGAAGAAGTAGAGCTCACCGATGTAGTGGCGTATGTTCGTGTCCGAGCCGCTGATTTCATCGGCTTCGTAACGTTCGAGCACCGTATTGAGCGTATAGTTGATGTTGCGTATGTTGCTCCAGGCCCAGTTGTCGTTGGTGGTGCCTACGAGCCACAGTCCCGTGCCGTACTTGCTGTCAGCGGAGAATCCGGCCTGGTTGTCCGTATTGCTGTCCGTGGCGAAGGTTCCGTAGCCCCACCCGTCATGCGAAGGCAGTACATCGGTATAAAACTGATTAGTGGCTGCCTGCAGCTGGTCCTCGGACCGATAGTAATCCTCGGGCACTGCGTATGAAGGCGGCTCCTGATTGAGCAAATCGCTGCACGACACTGCCGCAAGCATCCATGCCATGAGCGGCAGAATATATTGATAAGAGTGTTTCATAATAAGATAAATTAAAGTGTGATGTTTAAACCGAAAGAGAATGTTTTCTGCAAAGGATATCCGTTACCCGAGTTGGACGAAATGGTCTCCGGGTCAAACTGGTCGGCCAGTCCCGTCCCGGTCCAGAGGTTCTCGCCCGAGAAGAAGAAGCGCAAGTTCTGGATGCCCCATCTTTGTGTAATCTGAGCCGGAATGGTATAACCGACTTGCAAGTTCTTCAGGCGGATATATGCGGCGTTCTGCAGGTAGCGGGTCTGGCACTGCTGGTTCTGGTCGCTGTAGCGCGGTTTGGGCAGATAGGAATCATAGTTTACGTCCTGATAGCCGTTCACTACGGACCAGGAGCTCTCGTCGCGGAAGTAATCGTGTATCTGCTCCAGGCCTGTCGCCCACCATTGTCCGCTGCTGGAGGCTCCGAACAGATAGGTGCTTCCTTCCCAGTAGTCGCGCTTCATGACGCCCTGGAAGAAGAGGCGCACATCGAACCCCTTCCAGGCAGCGTTGAGGTCAAGACCGAAATGGAAGCGCGGCGTAGAGTTGCCTATCACGGTCATATCGCCCAATACGCCCGAACCGGCTGAGATCTTGCCGTCTTCGTCCACATCCTTGTACATGATATCACCGGCGCCCCAGTTGCTTCCCAGTTCGTCTTGTCCGCCATTAGGCAGCGTAGCCAGGTGAGCGTCCATCTCTTCGTCCGTTTTGGCGATGCCAACGGTGGTATAACCCCAAATCTCATTCATATAGCGGCCTTCGATGTAGGTGTCGGAGTCGATGGAGTTGGTCGGATTGTTGGGGTAACGAGTAATCTTGGTGCGCGAGTCATAGAGGTTGAACTTCACGCCATAACTCAATCCGTTCTTCAAGCGGTCTTGCCAGCCCAAAGTCAATTCCCAGCCACTGTGCGCAAGTCGGTGTTGTTGGTCACCGGCACATCCGTACCCAGCACGGCAGGCAGTTGCTGCGCATAGCCCACCATGTCGAGCGTGTTGCGTACATAGTAATCGAACGAACCGGTCAGACGGTTGTTGAACAAGCCCCAGTCCAAACCGATGTTGTAAGTCTCTACAGTCTCCCAAGTCAGCGATTCGGATACCAATCCCGGAGCCTCAGCCACGTTTGGCTTCACCCCGTTCATCAGCCAGCTGCCACCCGATGAAGTGACCGTCATGGTCTGATAAGTCTGATACCAGTTGGTGGTATTCTGATTGCCCAACGTACCGTAGGAAGCGCGCAGTTTCAGGATGTCTACCACGTCTGTCAACGGTTCAAAGAAAGCCTCACGGGAAATGTTCCAACCGGCGGATACGGATGGGAACAACTTCCACTGATTGCCGGGACGGAAACGCGATGAGCCGTCGTAACGCAGATTGGCCTCCAACAGATAGCGGCCGTCAAAGTCATAATTGACACGTCCGAATACGCCGGCCACAGCCCACTCGTTGCGCGAACCGTTTGTATCCGGAGTAACGGCATTGCCGCTATAGTCCAGTCCTGTAGTCAAATCCACTTCCGATTTATCACTAAAAAGAATACCATTGCGCTGTAAGCCAAACTGAGTCTGCTTCAAGTCCTCCACCTGAAAACCTGCCATAACATGGAAATTATGCTTCTCTTTGAAAGAATGGCTGTATTCGGACGTGATGTTGAAGTTATAATGGTTCTCTTTGTAGTAGTCCTCATGCACATTGGAACTATTGCTATAGACAACAGGATTACCATTCACGTCATGATTATAGCGAATCTGCGAATCCCAATGCCTGTTGGCCGACTCGATGCGGTAATTGAATGTGGCCCGGGTAATCCAGTTCTTGATCGGTTCAATCTCAAACATCACCTGCTGATTGACGTTGTCCGTCTGCGTGATGTCTGTACCGCCCTCAGCCAGGCCCAAAGCCGGAGAAGGAGAATCGTAATAATAACCGTTACGGTCGTACAGCGGCAACACCGGCCAACCCTGACGGGCCATGTCCGAATAAAGTGAACTGGTCAGCGTAGCCGGACGTTGGTAATCCTCACGCGAGAAACGCAGGCTGTAGTTGAACTTCAGCCAATCCGTAATCTGCGACCCTATCTTAGCGGAAGCGTTATAGCGCTTATATCCTTCTTCGCCTATCGCTATCAAGCCATCCTGATCCAAGAAACCGAACGAGGCATAATAATTCAGTTTTTTGGTTCCGCCGTTCACGCTCAAGTTATGTTCCTGCGAGAAATTATGGCTTTTGTAAACGGCATCGTACCAATCTACATCATCGATACCGTAAGCATATCCATCGTCCCAATAACCGTCTCCGTTACTGTCCGAGATGCCATACAGCAAAGTACCGTCTTCCGTAATGCGCGTGCCGTATCCGTAAGGTTTTGCATTGCGATAGGCCATTATCTGATCCATGCGGTCGGTAGTGAAATAGGCTGAACCTCCACCGTTGACAAACGTATCGTTCATCCACGAAGCGAAATCCACGGAGTTCATCATGTGCTTCATATTAATAGGCGAGCCTATGCGGAAACTGTTGTTGTAGTTCACCGTCACCTTTCCGTCTTCACTACCGGACTTGGTCGTAATAAGAATAACTCCAAAGGGCGCGCGTGAACCATAGATGGACGAAGCGGCCGCATCCTTCAACACCGAAATACTCTCAATGTCTTGCGGATTGATGGCGTTAATGTCTCCTTCCATTCCGTCAATCAAGATAAGCGGGTCGCCGTTGGTACCTTCACCAATGGTAGTAGTTCCACGGACGTTGATGCTGGGACGGTCTTCCAGACTACCATTGGACTGAGATATCTGCAGACCGGGAACCACACCTTGCAAAGCCTGCGATACGTTGGTAACCGGCCGGCTGTCCAAATCTTTAGCAGTAGCCACAGCTACAGAACCGGTCAGGTTCACCTTCTTCTGTACACCGAAACCTACGACTACCACTTCATCCAGCATTTCAGTATCTTCCTCCAACGTGACGTTGAATACCGATTTTCCTTGCAGAGAAAGTTTCACCGTTTTATAGCCGACAAAACTGATTTCCAACATACCTGCTTGAGGTACACCCTCCAAAACAAAATTACCATCCATGTCGGTAATGGTACCGTTTGTAGTACCTTCCACCCGTACACTGGCTCCAATTACACTCATACCGTCCTTGTCGAGCACGGTACCTGTCACACGTTTCCCTTGCGCAAACGCATTTCCTACTGAGAATGCCAACAGCAAGACAATGAAAAACATACGTTGCAAATCTAATTTACAGCGCATCCACAGATAAATGTCATTTCTGCTTTTCATGGATTTTTCCATAATTAAAAATTAAACATATTGTTAACTAAACTCTATTCCTTATCTGAGAATCTCCACTTCATCCCGACTGACAGCCGGAGAGTCACCTGAGATTAACTTTCGGCACACCAATTCGCCCACGGCCTGGGCATGATGGTAGGTAGTAAAAGGCACTCTTCCGCCTACGGCAGGCACATAGGGCTGGACGATAAGGGTATCACGTCCCTGCAAAATAACATAGCCGTACCCCTCTCCCACCCTTACCACACGGCAATGTAAACCCTCGTCTCGGCACGCCGCAAAAGCCGAAAAAAGGAGAAGCAGACAAAACGCTATCCACAGCGTCCTGCCTGCATTGGTCAAAAAAAATCGCGAACATTGATTTAACCTAATAGAATGTGATTTCATATTCTTCATGGAGTTAGAATGTTTCCTGCTATCGGGAGACACGGAGTAGCACTAAAAAAGAATGTACAAATGAGAAAAATAAATATAAATAAAGTAACATGCACTCCGTGTTCCCTTCAAGCAAATGATATTCCAGTTAATCCGCCTCCTCCATTTCATAAGGATAAAGCTGATAGATGTCGTCGAAATAGGTTCCACCGGACTCACCGGTCAGCACAAAGCCTTGTGTACCGGTAGAGAAAGAAGCTGCCACGCAGCGTGACGAACCACCGCTGTTAGCTTCGGTCAAAGGAGTATAGTCATCATCGCTGTCACCATACCACAAATCGGTTTCGGGGTCATACATCCAGTAGTCAGCACTGACGCTGCCGCTACTGCTACCCCCTGTCGCGATGTACCCTTTTCCGTCAATAACAAAAGATACAGCATAGGAACGGATGATGGCGTAATCATCGTCATAGTCTTCATCATCGTTGGTATCGGCGATATCCCTCAACTGAGTCCATGTTGTACCGTCAAACTTCCAGAAATCATCCGTCATGCTGCTGTTATTCTCGCCCAAGCAGATATAGGCAACGTCATCAATCACGAAAGCCGTACCTCCTTCACGTTTATAACCGGGAAAACCGTTGACAATGGTCCATTGGCTACCTTCGGCGGCATTGGGATCGAAGCGGTAGAAGTCCTTCAGCCAGTTGTCGTCATACCCAGTACCTACATACCCATATCCGCCTACGGCGAATCCCAACGCCCCACGGCGCATGCCTCCTCCAAAGTTATCTTTCTGTGTCCAAGTGTCCGTATCGGGATCATACTCCCACGTATCGGCCAGGTAGTCCGGCTCCTCGCGCTGCGCTCCTGTCGTCACGTACCCTTTTCCGTTCAAGGCGAATGAAGCCGCTTTGTGACGCCCCACGGCCTCATTAGGCATGTCGGCGCACTGAGTCCAATAATTACCTTCGATGTCATACATCCACAAGTCCTTCAGATAGTCTTTGTTGGAACCCCGATATCCGCAACATATATATCCATTATTACCTATTGTAAAACTGCTGGCACCCGAACGTGCCACACCGTCAAAATCGGACATCCGCCGCCACACGCCCTGCGTGTACTCATCGTCATCCATACAGCTTCCGCACAAAAGTGTGGCGGACAGGACGCCCATTCCAAGAAACAACTTTATTATTCTTCTATTTTTCATATCTATAATTTATAATTTCAAACCATTGGTTACACACTGCGAATGTAGACGGACCCTTTGTTCTTTGCAAACACTATCGACAAACACCCTGCATAAATCGGTCAACACCTTTATCGAGACGAGAGGGTTGTTGACCGATTCCGTTAGGAAGTTTCCTTCAGGAAGGTTTCCTTTGCGCGTTCAAAAACCTATTTCCGTATGAAACGAATGATTTTTTTCTCCGTCATCACTCTTAGTCTGATTATGGGTTGCCGTGACGAAAACTCACAATTAGGGGCAAGTCTGGTGGAAAGTACTTTCAGCAATTACTTTACTGATACTTGTATGGTAGATATCAGCACAGTTCTGCTGGATTCCATAGTGACACGGGGTGACAGCATTTGCCAGATAGGCTACTACCAAGACGAAACATGGGGCAAAATATGCGCTTCATACTATGCCGAGTTTTCCACTGTAGATTTCACTCCCAACGAGACGCACAGTTACCGACTGGATTCATTGGTACTCTGCTTGCGCCATTCAGGACACTATTGGGGTGATACGTTGTCCGAACAGCGTATCTCCGTCTACCGACTGAAACATCCCATCGACCTGTCCGATGATGAAGACCTCTATAATTCTACCCGCCTCCCGCTGGAAGAGACTCCTGTCCATACCTTTACACTCCGGCCCCGCCCCGGACAAACGGAAGAAGTGTATGTACACCTGCCCGATGAGTGGGGCGAAAGGTTATTGGAACGATTGGTAGAAGAAGATGAAGTATTCGACAGTCAGGATGACTTCAAGAATGAATTTCCCGGACTGGCTTTCGTACCCGAAGACAATGGCAGTTGTATCACCGGCTATTTGGTAAACGACTCAAGTACCGTCATTACCTTATATTATAAGGACATCGGTACGTCAACGGCCGACAACAGCCTCACCTTTAAAGCCAATGTGGACAACGCCTACACCGGCATCCAGCACGACCGTAGCGGTACTCCGCTTGCCTCCATACAGAGCGGAGTGGAAAACGCAGTCCACTCCTACGACTTGAATGACCATGCCTATATGCAAGGACTGACTGGCTTCTACAATCAAATAGAATTTCCCACGCTGAACAACCTGCAAAGTGCAGGCGAAATAGTCTCCATCGAAAGCGCCATGCTCTACCTTTATCCGATAGAGGACAGTTACGGCAGAACCAATCAACTGCCTTCGGAACTTCGACTCTACATCACGGATGAAAACAATGTCCTGGAGGACTATGTATATGGAGATGACGGTGTGACAGTACAAACCGGTAATTTAGTGACAGACGAGATGTATGGCCAAGACACATACTATTCCTTCGACCTCACCACCTTTGCCCGCAATAATTTCGGCGCCATCGGCATGCACCGCCAACGGTTGTTACTGAGCCTGACAGACGATGTGGTGGCCACGACTTTCGACCAAGCCATCTTCACCAACGAGTTGGAACTGGACCGACATTGCAAACTGGAGGTACGGTTTAAAGTATATAATGAAAACTGAAATAATAAAACTTAGTTTATACGATAAATGAAGCATCTTTTTCTCTTTACAATGCTATGCACTTACTTATTCGCTTTCCAGTGTATGGCCCAAAACCAAACCAACTTGCCTACCTCCATGTATGGTATCGGCGAACTGAGTACCAGCGATGGAGGGCGATATACCGCTATGGGACAGACTGGCATTGCTTTGAACCGCATAGGTTTTCTCAATACGCAGAATCCAGCCGCCATAACCCGCATGGACACAGCCTGCTTCACTTTCGATGTAGGAGCCACAGCAAGTTATGCCCGTTATCACTTCCTAAGCGAAAACAGTGCCAATTTTACAGGCAATCCTAACCGTTTCGTCATAGGTTTCCGGACAATGCCCCGTTGGTACACCCTCATTGGTATGACACCTTACAGCAATGTAGGTTACCTGATTTCCACACAAGAGGTGATCGTGGGTGACCCGGACAATTACCTGTATTCCTATTTCGAAGGTAGTGGAGGATTATATAAAGCTTTCTTCACAAACGCGGTACAACTGACCTCCCGCCTTTCCATAGGAGGAAGCGTCGGAATTATCATGGGAAAAACTACGCAAAGTGAAACACAGGAAAGTGCTACCGTAGAACATGAATCCAAAAAACGTGCGTTCTACGCAGATTTGGGATTGCACTACAGCTGGGGTCATTCGACGGGAAGAAAATGGGAAATCGGATGGACTTTTTCACCTTCCATCGGCATACGGCAAGACAATAATTTAGGATACAGCAATTCTTCTACCAACGAAACGATAGATGAGTCGGAACGCTGTCATCCGCAATATCAACCCATGCACATCGCGGCAGGTATCGCCACACAAACTGAATACTGGACTCTTACCGCAGACTATCATTATATAGACTGGAGCAGAAATGTTTCAAAAGATTCACAATATCGGTACGAAAACCAACATAAACTATCTTTTGGTACACTTTACACGACCGAACCGCGAAAACCACGTTCCATCGAGCTAATGGGTGGAGCCAGCTTCAGCAATTCATATATCTCGTTGAGAGGAGGCAAGATGTATTACGCTGAAATAAATGCTGGAGCCAGTTTCCCCATGAATGACTCATTCTTATCCATCGGTATCGGATGGCGCAGACAACTCAACTCACGCTCTAATCTGATGCAAGAAAGCCGCCTGAATATTCATCTGAATCTGACATTTGGAGAAAAGTTATGGAAAGCCAAATTAAAATAATCTCATTTATTAAAGAAATATTCAATAGAAATCAACACATTTGGCTAGACAAATAGTTAGACAGTTGCTTACGGTAAGCATCACCTATAGGTATTTTACGACCATTCACCAATAATATATCATTATTACCAACAGCACGAATAAATTTCTTCTGCACAATAAACGAACGGTGTACCCGAATAAAATCCTCATTGGGCAGAATACAGACTTGTCCAAGTCCGTAGTAAATACTTTTACATAATCACCACACCCCTCCATGCAATAGATATTACTAAGATTCAACAACAATATTTTATTATCAGCACGTACACAAATCAACGACGATTCGTTTCCTTTGTCCTTTATTGGCATACTTATTTTCCTATCTTGCCCTGCAAACCATCGAATCGCCTTAAACACAGCCTGAGAAAAAATAGAGAACGAAACATCCCCCGACAAATAGTCCAACGCATCCAAACGAAAACAAGTGGCTGCATATTGATCCGTATCCGCCAAAAATATCACTCGAGTAGACGAAGTGAGCAAACGGGCAAAGTCCATTCCACTCACAGCGGATTCCTCTACTTCATGCAATCCCACGAAGTAAACATCTACATGCCGTTCATAATATGCATGCAAAGCCTCCATAGGACTCGTATAACATCCGGACAACGTCAGAAAAGGAACTTTTCCGATATATCCTTCCATTCGTTGCAAGACCAGTTCATCGTCATGCAAAACTGCACAGTTTAGGCTTATTTCATTCATATATCTACTAAATTTGTTCAATTCAGACTTCTCTCTAAATGACGAAAACACTTGCAAAATGCTGCAAGAAACAGACTTGTATTAAACATATTTATAGAAATCCGTCACATCCATTCTTCTATAGGACATGACGGATATGAATTCAAAAATGAAAAGTATTCATTCAACGTGTTCTGTTCCACTATCTTTCTCTTTCACAGGTCCACTAAACGGATGAACCGGATGATGAGCCATGGCCAGCCATTTGTCATATTGTGATTCCGTCAGAATCTTTTTCATTTTCTTATTTTTCTTCTTAATCCGTTTCTGCACTTCTTCAGCATTCTCTTTATCAAACGGTAACCTGTCTGATGGAGGAGCCATCTGGTGAGGAGGACGGAAATCATTTCTTTCAAAATCATCGTTCATAGACATAGGATCACCCATTATCATAAATGAATGAGGCATGCGGTTTTCCAGCAAAGCACGTTGTTCTTTCAGCAATAGCTTATATACCTTTTTATATTGCTTTTCTGAGAGTTCTAAAACCTCTTTCAGCCGATCGGTTTCATGCTTTGCCACCTGTTCAGGACTGAATATTTCTCTCCGCATTTGTCCGGGTTCTATTTTCCCCGATTCTACTGGCTGTTGTGCATACATAAACATGCTGATATACACAATGCCCAAACCTAATAAAAACCTTTTAAGATTTTTCATACACACAATTAATTTGAATCATAAGTAAAAACATTCTATCTTCATAAAACACACGATAATCAAAGCTTTGCAAATATAAAATCTGCTTATACGGAAAGCAAAAAAAATAGACGAACACAAACTTTCAAACGATAAAATCACCTCTTAAAAGGAAAAATTAAATATGAATAACAAATATATCATTTATTATTAAAAGACCTGTTGAAGATATAAAGCATGTTACAAAATGCGCTTTTTTATTTGGATTATTTGCAGGTTTCAGAAAAGTCCGTACCTTTGTGACGTGTTTTTCATAGTATTAGATTTTAAGGTTAACAAAGGTTGGAGTACAGCGGTACTCCTTTTTTTATGCTCATAGGTTTCCTATTTACATTATATAACTTCAAGACTACAAAGATGATTAAACAAGACTACTTGATACGGATGATTCAAGAAATCATTTCCATGATTGTGGAAGCGATTCTACACAAAAAGAAAATCAGGCAAAAAGAATGGGAAGAGTATGACCATCTGACCCAACAAATCTTAGGCATGGATACGCGAGAACTACTGAACACGGATGCCAAGGAATTGATAGCACGTTACTCTACCCAAACAGACGGTATGGACAAAATGGAACTGGCAGCCGTAAACATGCTGCACCTTTCGGAAGAAGTGGAAAAAGACAATCCATTATTAAAAGCCAAACTCCGGCAAGAAGGCATGACTCTATTGAAATACGTTCATCTGCATAGTGACAACTATTCACTGCAACGCGAATTTCTGCTTCAGTTATTGGACATAAACGAGTAAAAAGAAGCAAATAGGAAAGATAAGTGTTAAAGGAATTATCAAAGCTATAAAGCATGTTATAAAACACACTTTTTTATTTGGATTATTTGCAGGTATCAAAAAAGTCCGTACCTTTGCAATGTGTTTTTCATAGTATTAGATTTTAAGGTTAACAAAGGTTGGGCTCAGCGGAGCCCTTTTTTTATGTCCGTACATTATTTCTCCAAATCCTATTCCTATTTCAAATAAGTTTCCATATATTTGTGCACAACCAAAAAATGTAATATTGTAAAGTTATGCTATTCAAGAGAATATTTTTCTTTTTTATTCTTCTATTGGCATTCATAAAGCCAACCTTAATTTGTGCGGAACCTATAGTAACCCCTATCCATTGGGAACATCTGCACACGAATGTGTTAACAGACTCTTTAGCCAGACAAGCGGTAACACTTCTACAAAACGGTTTAAAATACGCCGTCAACGATTGGTATGACAAAATAAAAGGATTTAAAAATCAAACCGGAACTTATCTGAACTTCAAAGGAAACACGGAACATTACATTCGTCCCGTCAGCCACATGGCTTTTGTTTTGGCTGCATCATTACGTTTCCACATTTATGATGAAACAGTAACCAATGTGCCCAAAACCGACGCGCAAAACATTGCCATCAAATTAATCAGTTCATTGGCCTATCGGCACAAGGCTTGCTGTGGTGAAAAAGAAGGTTGGGGTAATCTGTGGCAAAGTGCCTGGTGGGCTTCACAAACTGCTTTTGCGGCATGGATGCTGTGGGATGAACTGGATAACGACACGCGCTCCCACATTTACGATATGACCGTATATGAAGCAAACCGTTTTTTAAATTACGAAATTCCTTATTACAAAGACAAATCAGGAAAGGTCATTTATAAAGGAGACAGCAAATCTGAAGAAAACGCATGGAATTCTGATTTATTGGTACTAGCCGCAATCATGTTTCCCCAACATCCCCATGCTGCCATTTGGCATCAACGGGCATTAGAATTACAACTTTCAGCTTACGCCTCACCTACGGACATAAACAGCCATAAAAAAATTAACGGAATACGGCTGAAGGATTTTTTACAAGGAAGCAACATGGAAGAAAACGGAACCATCGTCAACCATGGCATCATTCATGTGGATTACATGGTAGCGTTTATGCAAAATGCCATCAACGTACTGCCGTATACATTGGCAGGTAAAAAAGCGAAAAAAGTTTCATTGTTTAATGGAAACCGTATTTATAACGCACTGAACAACTTGTCATTTAATGGGCAAACAATGTATATACGCAATGAAAAAGGAGAAGCTACCTGCCACATGTTTTTCCCTGAAGGAAATGACTGGGGAACCGGCAGACAATCCAATTACTGGTTGATGGACGTAATAGCTCATTGCTTCGGCTTCGATAAAGGCATGAAACCGACAGCGGCCGATTGGATGTGGGTACGCGGAAAAGAAATGATACGGATGCAACAACGGAATGCCAACGGAGCTTATTATCAAAGCAAAAATGAAAATTCATTTTCTTCAAGAGAAGAATTTCTGTTGGCTGAAATCACGTTTGGTTATCTGTTCTTATGGGCGGACGCCAACCAATATACACATTTCAATAATTCCGGCAAATTTTAATTTTGAGCTTCCATGTCTGCCCGGCTCTTGCTGGAAGTCACCAGATAAACACCTCCGAATATCAAAACGACCGAAAGCACTTTGACCACATTGAACGAATCCATCCCCCAACAAATGGCCACGATAGTAGCTACCAAAGGTTGGATGTAATTATACATGCCCGCTACGGTAGGACGCAAATTCTTTTGCCCAGTCACAATAAGCAGGTAACACAAGAAAGTGGCGCCCACAACTATAAAAAGAATGGAAGCGACATGCATCCCATCCAAATCCAGCCAATTAGTAGTTATCAAATCATTGTAAGAAAAAGGCAAGAGGCAGACGAAAGCATAAGTAAACATCCACTTCATGGTGGTAAAAGCCGAATATTTGGCCACAAAATCCTTGAACAACACGAAATAAAAAGCATAGCTGCATTGAGCCAGCAACACAAACAAATCGCCCACCAAAGGATTATCCCCTTTCACGGTGGTACCCGCCGCCTGCGAGCTCCCTAATATCAGCAACAAGGCGCCCGAAGCTCCAACGGCTATGCCCAAAATTTTCTTTCCCGTAATAGGCTCCTTCAGGAAAATGGCGGCCAATATCATAGCTATCAGAGGCATACTGGTAGTAATGATGGAAGCGTCCACCGGAGAAGTAAGCTCTACCCCGAAGATATAACTTCCCTGATTGAACACAATAGCCAACAAGGAAGCACCGAAAAGTTTCATCAAATCTTTGTGCCCTACATGTTCAGGCTTGCGGAAAAAAGAAAATATCCAAAAAAGAATCATCGCACCAAATACGCGCAAGTCGGTCATCACCAACGAGCTTATAGCACCACCCATCATCACGAACTTGGCTAACGGAGCCATACACCCCCACATACTGTTTGCGGCTAGCATGGCTAGATGTCCCTTCATTTTAGCTGTATCCATAGAAGCAATTTTTATTTTTCGGGTGCAAAATTACAAGAAAACCCTATTAGATACATTTATTACATAATGTTTTTTATGACTTTGATAAGCAAATCTGAAAATAATCCAGTAAATTTGCAACCGCTTATCAACAAACTTATAAACCAAATAAGGTAGAATATAAACACGTTATCAACAAACTTAGTTAGCATATTGACGATTATGGAGTACAATTTCAGGGAGATTGAAAAAAAATGGCAGAAACGATGGGTGGAAAACAAAACCTATCAGGTAACGGAAGACAAAAACAAAAAGAAATTCTACGTACTGAACATGTTCCCCTACCCTAGCGGTGCCGGACTGCACGTGGGACATCCGCTCGGCTACATCGCCAGCGACATCTACGCACGCTTCAAACGCCTACAGGGCTTTAACGTGCTGAATCCTATGGGATATGACGCTTACGGACTTCCCGCCGAACAATATGCCATTCAAACCGGACAACACCCTGCCATCACGACCGTAAACAACATTAACCGCTATCGTGAGCAACTAGACAAAATAGGCTTCTCCTTCGACTGGAACCGCGAGATACGCACGTGTGATCCGGAATATTACCACTGGACGCAATGGGCTTTCCAAAAGATGTTCAACAGCTATTATGACAACGCCAGCCAACAGGCACGCCCCATAGAAGAACTTATACAAAGTTTTGCAAAGACAGGCACTCAGGGCCTCAATGCCGCCTGCTCCGAAGAACTTTGTTTCACGGCCGAAGAATGGAACACCATGAGCGAGAAGAAGCAACAGGAGACGTTGATGAACTACCGCATCGCATACTTAGGTGAGACAATGGTGAATTGGTGTCCGCAACTGGGTACGGTGCTGGCCAATGACGAAGTAGTAGACGGCGTTTCCGAACGTGGAGGTTATCCCGTAGTGCAGAAGAAGATGCGCCAATGGTGCTTGCGCGTATCAGCCTACGCCCAACGTTTGCTCGACGGACTTGATACTATCCAATGGACAGACTCTCTGAAAGAAACGCAACGCAACTGGATTGGTCGTTCGGAAGGAGCGGAAGTGCAGTTTAAGGTAAAAGACAGTGATTTGGAGTTTACCATCTTCACAACCCGTGCCGACACCATGTTCGGCGTAACATTCATGGTCTTGGCTCCCGAAAGCGAATTGGTATCTCAAGTAACAACTGAAGCCCAGAAAGCTGAAGTGGAAGCCTACCTGGATCGCACCAAGAAACGCACCGAACGCGAACGCATCAGCGACCGCAGTGTGACAGGCGTATTTACAGGCTCATACGCCATCAATCCTTTCACGGGTGAAGCCGTACCCATCTGGGTGAGCGACTATGTATTGGCCGGATACGGCACAGGAGCCATCATGGCCGTACCTGCTCACGACTCACGTGACTATGCTTTTGCCAAGCATTTCAACCTGCCCATCGTACCTTTGGTAGAAGGTTGCGATGTGAGCGAAGAAAGCTTCGATGCCAAAGAAGGCATCGTGTGCAATTCGCCCAAAGCCGGTGTCACTCCCTATTGCGACCTAAACCTGAACGGATTGACCATCAAGGAAGCCATAGCCGCCACCAAGAAATATGTAAAAGAACACCATTTGGGCCGGGTGAAAGTGAACTACCGCTTGCGCGATGCTATCTTCAGCCGCCAACGCTATTGGGGCGAACCTTTCCCTGTATACTATAAGGATAACATGCCTTACATGATACCTGAAAATTGCCTGCCTCTCGAATTGCCCGAAGTGGACAAATTCCTGCCTACCGAAACAGGCGAACCTCCCTTAGGACACGCTACTCGTTGGGCCTGGGACACGGTAAACAACTGTGTAACGGACA
>CALUOV010000214.1 GCA_944322275.1 uncultured Bacteroides sp.
TGAAACAGCAAAAGGTATTTAATGATATTTAGTAATATAGTTGATTTGTAATAACTTGATTATTATCAACATATTGAAGCTTTGTGAGATTTCTTGATTGTATAAGTTAAAGTCCCGTCCGCACCGCTTACGAAAAAAGACTGAAATAAGAAAGTCTAAGACAATATCCTCAAAGTCAGTAACTTTGGGGATATTTTTTTGTTATACCATGACAGATGAATACCCTGTTGGAAGTCGAAAATTGGACAAATCGAGTAACCAAATCATTACAGAAAAACGGGCTTTTGGAATTGTAACGATTTTCTTAGTAAGTCACTGATTTGCAGTCTATTGTCATTAGAATGTCCGCTTGCAAATCAATTATTAATCTTTCCTTTGCAGAATGGTCTGAAAGCGAGCACAATACAATCAGAGTAACGGCGATAGCAACCGCACAAAACTTTCCAGCATTTTGCGCGAGGAAGAACGTTTCTGCCAATGCTTCAAATGGAGTTGGACGCAGTCGCGCTGATCTTGCAAAAAAACTTCACGCATTTGCAAGGCAAACTCTGTGTCGTACACAAAAGCATTCACTTCAAAATTGTGTTCAAAGCTACGAAAATCCATGTTGGCAGACCCTACAGTGGCCAACCGGTCATCGGACACCATCAATTTGGAATGCAGAAATCCTTTTCGATAGAAATAGACCTTCACCCCCGCCTGCAACATATCCGCCAGGTAGGAACAAGTGGCCCAATGCGTCAGGCGCGAATCGGTATGCCAGGGTAGCATAAGACGTATATCAACTCCTGCCAAAGCTGCTGTTTGCAATGCTACAAGTATGGTTTCGGTAGGTAGGAAATAGGGAGTCTGAATATAGAAATATTTTTTAGCCTGATAAATGGACATTGCCAGTCCTTGCATGATTTCTTTCCATTCGCCCACAGGCTCGCTGGTTACAATCTGCACCAAGGCCGAACCGCTGACACCAGTCTTGGGGAAATAACAAGCCTTTGTCAACAGTGTGCGGTCTACGAAATACCAATCGAGCAGAAAAGCTGTCTGCAAGCCATGTACGGCTTTGCCTTCTACCAACAGATGGGTATCACGCCAGATGCCCCAGGAAAAGCCCCGCACGTAACGCTCGGCCAGATTCATGCCGCCCACAAAACCTATGCGCCCGTCAATAACTACTAGTTTGCGGTGATTGCGATAGTTGACTTTATTGGTGAACAAGGGGAAGCGTACCTGCAGGAAACTACGTACCTCAATGCCTGCTTCGCGCATGGTCTCGAAGAAACGGCTCGGCACATGCCAGCAACCCACGTCATCGTAGAGCACACGCACTTCCACTCCCTCACTGGCTTTTTGTATGAGTGCATCACGCACCATATGCCCGATGGCGTCATCTTCGAAAATATAAAATTCAACGTGAATGTGATGCACGGCTTTACGTATCGCGCGCAACAATGCTTGCAACATAGACCCGCCACTTGTGAAGGCTTCCAACCGATTGCCTTCGAACGGGAGGGACTGGTTGGTATTCTGGAAAAGGGATATCAGCCGGCTATACTCCTCAGGAATAACAGTGGATGTCTGTGTCATATACTCCAACATCGGTTTCTTAAGGAGGCTGTTGTAACCTTTCCGACTTATCATGCGCTCGTGCCGTTGACTACGGCCGAAGAAGAAATAAAGCACTAACCCGATGAAAGGGAGGAATATCAGGACCAGTACCCATGCCAGGGTCTTTACCGGATTGCGGTTGTCGAGGATGATAACAACAATGATTCCGATAATCAAGCCTAGATAGAGTACGTTGAATACCGTCCCGGCAATATGGCCCAACAATAAAGTCCAATCTATCATTTGTTTCCCATTTTTTATGGGAAACAAATGTAGAAAAAAACAAATAAAAAAACAAGCAAAAAATGATTAGAACCGACGGTGTGGAGGACGCGGGCCACCAAAACCTCCTCGCATGTCCGGACGTTTGTCGCGGCTGATTTTACCGCCAAAGATGTTCAAACGGTAAATAAGGTGCAACATGCAGTAACTGTTCACACCATTATATTCGTAGACGGAACGGCCGCTGGCGGTCAGTGAACGGCTAATGTTACTCTGTTGACGCAGGATATCATACATCTCGAAGCTTACAGTCATATCTCCTTTCAGAAAAGTCTGAGCAATCTGCGCATTCCATATCAACTCGTTGCGATTCATGCTACTGTCACTATATCCGCGACGGCTTTGGTTGGAGATATTGGTGTTGAAACTCATGTTCCAAGGCGCATTGATGTTGGTGAACACACCGTAGGCAAACGTATAGGGGTTCTGATTGTTGGAGGGCGTCAACTTGTCCTTTTCGATGGTGTAGGAGAAGTTGCCGTTCAGACCAACCTCGAAGATGTCATCACGGTAGGTGGCACGCAGATTCTCACTAAGTTCCAGATTGGTCGTTGTGTTCTTCTGTTCGATGGCATCCGCACCGCTGCCCGAAGTCAGATAACCCACATTATTGGCGTATCGGATGTTTGAGAACGTACCCACGTTGAACTTCTTGTTCTTCAAAGCCGTGTTGAAGCCAAACATGCCAAACACGTTCCAGTTACCATTGATGTTCTTCGGCATGGATGTCCAGCCACCGGTAGATTCGTTATAAGAGCGGCTTTGGCTGATGCTGTTTTGTGTAGCCTGGAAGAAAGAGCGCACAAAGATGCCACGTTGCAAGTCAGCAATATAATTATTGTAAAAGAGATTGATGTTGTGGCTGAAGGAAGGCTTCAGATCCGGATTACCCATCTGGATACTCAATGGATTGGAGTCGTCCGTTACAGGAAGCAGGTTCTCCATGCTGGGCTGGCTGCTTCTTCCACGGTAGGTGATGCGCAACTGGCTTACCTTGGAGAAACGCATACGAAAGTCGATGTTAGGTGCAAAATTGAACACACTGCGGGTACTCAATGTATCGACATCTCCCTTTTTATAGGACAATTTCGTGTTCTGAGGCTGAAAAGACAGTCCTGCATTCAGCTGATACTTCGGACGAATGAAACGCAGGCCTATGCGGGCATCGTGCTCATAAGTTTTATATTCGGCATACTTGCTTTGGTCGTCATCCCGATGGCCGAGATAGTCCGAAGGAAGCGGGTCGCCCATCTCCCAACCTAATCCCGCCAAATCGTACGTATTCCGGTCGCTTTCACTATAGCTATATTGAAAGCGATAACTGAACTGCAAAAAGGTTGCCTTGGCTATCGGCTCGCTGTAAGTCAATTGCGCCTGGTAACTGTAATTGGAAGACGGGGACGTGATGTAACGGCGTATCACATCATCTCCTCCCTCATCCTGAAAATAATGGGTGTCTGATGAATTATACTGTTCGCTATCATCATCTCCGTAGCTGAACCGACCACGTAACGTAATATTGCGTCCGCGGGAGTTGAGCCGACGGTTGGCCTGCAGAGTGGCATTGGCCGATATAGAGTTGCCATTGCTTCTTTCCCACTCATTGCTGGTATTGACGCGAATGTCTTTTAACGGGTCATCGCTTAAGATATCGGCCCGGGTCAGAGCCGACAAATCCAGATAGTCATTCGGATTACTGATGTATTCATACGGGTCATCATTAAAGGTTCCTGATTGTGAAGTGGCGTTACTTTCCGTATCCCCATAAGAAAAGTTGGGACGGAAAATAATATTCGTCAACGTATCTGGACGCCACTCCAACATCACATTGGCATTGAAGCTCATGTTTTTGCTACGCCCCGAGGAGTTGGAGTTGGAGAACGAAGAACCTGAGCTTCCCGTCAGGAAGTTTTCGGTATATCCGGTGCTTATCTGATTATTGTCCCGATAATTATAGCGCGCACTACTCTCTACATCCAGTTTGGTGCTGGAAGTGGCGAAGTTGATTCCCACCTCTTTCGTAGTCGTCATACCGTTGTTGCGACGCCAGCGCGGGCCACCTCCTCCGCCGGAGTAACCTTGATTGTTTACGTTATTGATACGTCCGATGATGGACATCTGTGTGGGTCCCCGGAAATAGTTCATCATAGCACGGGCCGAATAACGATCCTTTGTTCCTCCGGCTACATCGGCATTGCCAAACCATCCGGTTTCCATTTCTTTCTTCACGGTCAGGTCGAGCACGGTTTCCTCTTCGCCGTCATCAATACCGGTAATACGTGCCAGGTCCGACTTCTTGTCATACGTCTTCAGCTTCTCGATCATCTCCACCGGCAGGTTCTGCATTGCGGTGGCTACGTCTCCGCCAAAAAACTCCTTGCCATTGACCATGATTTTCGAGATATCCTTACCGTTAATCTTAATGTTGCCATCTTCGTCCACCTCGGCGCCGGGCAGTTTCTTCACCAGTTCCTCCAGGGTGGAGCCTTCCGGCGTGCGATAGGCCGAAGAATTATACTGCAATGTATCTTCCACTACTTGCACCTGTGGAGCTTCAGCCACAATGACCGCTTCGGCCAACATGATGGCATCCGACTCCAACGTCAGTGTTCCAACGTTATAAGTAGGCTTCGATGTGTTAACTTGCAAGGATTTGTACAACGTTTTAAAACCGATGTACGACACCTTCAGCAGGTACTTTCCCGCTTTTACTCTTGGCAAACGGAAGTTGCCTTGGCCGTCACTGGCCACACCTGTCACATACGCACTGTCAGGCAACGACAAAAGTTGCACCGTGGCTTCCATAGCCGGTCCTTTTGTGTCAGCTTCCATCAGTTTACCCGTCACGGCGACGTTCCTGTTCTGGCTCCTTGCCTGACTTCTGCTCTGAGCTTCCGCTGTCCCCGCTACCGCCCAAAGCAACAAGACCAGCGTCAAAATCTTCTTCATGAGTCTATTCTTTACTAATTCTAAAAAATGTCCGTTAATTCTGAACAGTTTGACGGCCGGCCTTGACAAAGGTTTAATTGTAGGAAATGCGTTTTATGTTTTTTAGCGTCCTTTTTGCTTAAAAAGGCGGTCTACAGAAGATTTTTTAAGACCAAACTCCAGGCAAAGCACATGGATGATAAGAAAGATGTGGAACGTTGTGCTGTCCATAGATTCAATTTCTCCCTACCACACCCGGAAAAGCATCCCTCCAAAGATGTACAATACGGTCAGGAACATAGCGTTGCGCACGGCCGTATTACGTACTTTTTCCGTTTCGGCCGATTCGTTTTTGTGCAGGGCGAAGATAATCATCAACGCTCCCATCATCATCAATAACTTGGAACACTCTTTGTAAAACAACAGATTTCCATCTGTCACCCTGCCCATCAGCACCATCAAAAAAGGCATGAATACCCCCAACGCAATCACAAAATAACCCAACGGGCGACAAAATACAGGCAATAACGCTTTCATAATTTCAAATCACAATAAATTTATCTTATTGCAAAGATAATACAAATCTGCTTTTCTTCCAAAGAAGCGAATTGTTTCAGTTAATTGAAATAAAAGGTTCACCCTAATAAAACAAAAAGAAGCGCATGGAATGGTTGTAGTTTGCTTTCAGATTAAGAAAAGTAATTTATGCCCGGAAAATAAGGCGATTTTCAGAAGTAAGCATTATCTTTGGCACTGAAAAAAGGAAAAAGCATGAGTAAACAGGAAGTGATTTTATGTCAAGGTTTGGAGAAAAGCCTGACGCAAGCCATCAACAAATGTCCACACGATAAATTGTTTGTCCTGACCGATGAACACACACACCGTCTGTGCCTGCCTAAACTGGAGAGTATACACGCCTTGCAAAAGGCCGAAGAAATCCGCATTGGTGCCGAAGACGTTCATAAGAACATCGAAACCTTGGCACAAGTATGGCAGACGCTGAGTGATCGAGGGGCCACCCGTCACTCGCTGCTTATCAATCTAGGCGGAGGTATGGTAACCGACCTGGGCGGGTTTGCCGCAGCGACCTTCAAGCGTGGCATTACCTATATTAATATACCTACTACGCTGTTGGCCATGGTGGATGCCTCGGTAGGAGGCAAGACGGGCATCAACTTCAACGGATTGAAGAATGAAATCGGTGCATTCGCCCCTGCCGCCTGCGTGCTAATAGAGACTGAATTTCTCCGTACATTGGACGCGCGCAATTTTTTCTCCGGCTATGCTGAGATGTTGAAGCACGGACTTATCAGTACGCCTGAACACCTAAACGAGTTATTGGCTTTCGACACTGAATGCCCGAATTATGAACATTTGAAGCTTATGGTCGGCAAGTCCGTACAAGTGAAGGAGGACATCGTAGAGCAAGACCCTAAAGAGCAAGGCATCCGCAAAGCGCTTAACTTGGGGCATACCGTAGGTCATGCCTTCGAGAGTTTGGCGTTGGCCGAACATCGTCCGGTACTTCACGGTTATGCCGTGGCTTGGGGATTGGTATGCGAACTTTATTTGTCACATATTCAAGTAGGCTTTCCCAAAGAATACTTGCGCCAGGTCAACCAGTTTGTCCGCGAACATTACGGTTGCTTTATCTTTGATTGCCAACACTATGAACGTCTTTACGAACTGATGAAGCACGATAAGAAGAACACTGCCGATACCATCAATTTCTCTTTATTGAGAGCTGTAGGCGACATCATCCTCAACCAAACCACCGATAAAACAACCCTATTTGAGGTATTCGATTTCTATCGTGAATGCATGGGAATTTGAAAAGCGTAATAAAATTACGATTCACCGAGAAAAAGTAAGCAATAAATTTGCAGATTCAAAATAAAGCCGTACCTTTGCATCCGCAATTCGGGGTGTAGCTCAGCCCGGTTAGAGTACGCGTCTGGGGGGCGTGTGGTCGCTGGTTCGAATCCAGTCACCCCGACTGGTGAAAGAGGATTGATAATCAAAAGATTGTCAGTCCTCTTTTCTTTTTATAGCTTCCGCATTCTTCTCCATGTTCATTTTTGCATCCGATACTCATTCGGCGTACACCCCGCTACTTTCTTAAACAACCGGCTCAGGTGATGCGGATACTGAAAACCTACTTCATAGGCAATCTCACTGACAGTTTTGTTTGTTTCCAATAAACGGTCTTTCACAGTATTGATGACTGCAAGATGAATGTATTTAATGGCAGATTTGCCCGTCTGTTTTTTCACAAGGTCGCCAAAGTAGTTGGCAGAGAAGTGAAGCTGGTCAGCACACCAGGCCACAGACGGTAGTCCAAGTTCTTCCGGCTTCTTGGAATCAAAATATTCATTTAGTAAAGCCTCAAAACGAGTAAGCACATCGGAATTGATAGCTTCGCGAGTAATGAACTGCCTGTCATAAAAGCGAAGGCAATGATTGAGCAGTACCTCAATATTGGAGACGATGATACTCCGACTATGTTTGTCAATGGCATGCCGAAGTTCCTTCTGTATTTCACCGAAACAATTGAAGATCGTCTGCCGCTCGCGTTCGGACATATGGAGCGCTTCGTTTACTTCGTATGAAAAGAAAGTGTATTCCTTCATCTTACGGGCAAGATAAGTACCCCGGATCAAGTCGGGATGGAACAAAAGAGCATATCCTTCGGGATGTGAAGTAACCCCGTCATCGTCAATACCTGCAACTTGTCCAGGAGCTACGAATACGAGTGTCCCTTCCTGATAATCATACCTACTGCGTCCATACACCAGCGTCCCGTGAATCTTTTCCTTTAAAAATATGCCATAAAAATTAAAACACTTGCGGCGGTGCTGAAGCATCTCTACTTTCGAAAAGTCCACAAAACTGACTAGCGGATTGAGTGTTTCCAACCCAAGGAACTCATTATAATCGTGTATTGTCTTTAAATCCAATATTTCACTCATACTTGTTCTCTTTCACTTTTAAGTTTGATTATCCAAAAGTACGGAAATCTCCTGAAAGATAATACTGGCCGACTCGTTTTTCGGTAATATCGGTATAAGATTCGGTGAAATGGGTTTGCTGTTTCGAGATCGAAGAAGGATGTTCTGACCCGTTGGCGGAATTGAAAGGGCGGCGAAGCCGTCCATCATGCTT
Organism: uncultured Bacteroides sp.; assembly: GCA_944322275.1. Lineage (GTDB taxonomy): Bacteria > Bacteroidota > Bacteroidia > Bacteroidales > Bacteroidaceae > Bacteroides. The sequence goes on from CALUOV010000214.1 coordinate 7,978, forward strand.
AGTACTTCGCTCACCCGCGGCATAGTTGAACCCATTCGGGTCTCTGAAAAAATCAAATGGATGGACAACTATCAGTTTAATCATAATAAACTCACAGTTTAATCAGACTAAACCGACAGTTTAATCGGACTAAACTGGCAGTTTATTATAAATAAATTGTGATAAACTGTTAAATGAGTAATTATCAATAGTTTGCGTATTTCAGATGGAGCAGGTTTCTGATAGAAAATAACGGGACATCCCAATAGGTAAGAATCATATACACGCCAAATGAATTCCGCCAACAGGTATGTTCTGTAAAATAGGTGCTTTGTTCCGTAATCTGTGTATGGACGGGGTAGGTTATGTTCCGTACCTTTGCCTTGACTGAAAACCAATTAAAACAAAAGCATACAATGGAAACAATCTCCCGTCGCTCCGCCCTCAA
>CALUOV010000215.1 GCA_944322275.1 uncultured Bacteroides sp.
ATAACTGAAACACTTATGAGAATCATCCTTCCAAACTACGAGATATGGGAGCAGGAACCCGGAGAAGAACGGTGACCGGGTGAGCAAGGGGCAGAAGATAGCGGAGCTGGATCTTTTCACCTTAGACAACAAACTGCAACAGGCTCGTAACACGCTGGCGCAAGCCGAACTGGACATGCAGGACGTGCTGATAGGGCAGGGCTATGCCCCTGACCGCATGCAAGACGTACCGGCCTCCATACGGGAACTGGCGGAAGTACGAAGCGGCTATGCGCAAAGCCAGGCCGACTACGCACTGGCCCGTTACGAACGGGAGCAAGCCATACTGACCGCTCCCTTTGACGGAGTAGTGGCGAACCTGACGGGTAAAAGCTATAACAAGCCTGATGCCTCCCAACCCTTTTGCCGGATAATAGGGACTGAACGTATGGAGGTGGTGTTCACGGTATTGGAAGGCGAGCTGCCGCTGATCAACGAGGGTGACCGGGTGGAAGTGACGCCCTATGCGGCTATGTTGCCTCCCTGTAAAGGGCGCATCACGGAAATTAATCCGATAGTGGACGAGAACGGCATGGTGCAGGTAAAAGCCGCAGTGGAAGGCTCTCGCCAATTGTTTGACGGAATGAACGCAAGGGTAAGCGTGAAGCGTTCGGTGCCCGATCAGTTAGTGATACCCAAGACGGCGGTGGTGCTTCGCTCGGGCAAGCAGGTAGTGTTCACACTGAAAGACGGGAAGGCCATGTGGAACTACGTGCAGACGGGACTGGAGAACATGACGGAGTACACCGTAACGGGTGACGGCATGGAGGAAGGGGCACAAGTGATAGTGACCGGCAATGTCAACCTGGCGCATGAAGCACCAGTCATTGTGGAAGAAAGGAAGTGACAGATAAATTCAATTATGGTAAAGTTCTTAATACAACGACCGATAGCGGTGCTGATGGCATTCACGGCCTGCTTCATCATCGGGCTGGTGACGTACTTCTCGTTGCCGGTATCGCTGTTGCCCGATATAGACATTCCGCAAATCACCATTCAGGTGACCGGTGAGAACGCTTCCGCCCGTGAACTGGAGAATACCATGGTGGCACCGGTACGGAGACAACTGATGCAAGTGTCCGGACTGAGCGAACTGAAGAGTGAGACACGGGACGGCACCGGCATTATCCGCCTCAGCTTTGAATTCGGCACTGATACGGACTTGGCTTTCATCGAGGTAAACGAGAAGATTGATGCCGCCATGAATAACCTGCCCAAAGACGCCGTGCGTCCCAAAGCCATCAAGGCCAGTGCGACGGACATCCCCGTATTCTATCTGAACATGACGCTGAAGGAGGATGTCCCTTACCGGGAAACGAACGAACAAGCTTTTCTGAACTTGTGTGAACTGGCGGAAAACGTAGTGAAACGGCGCATCGAGCAACTGCCTCAGGTAGCCATGGCGGATATGACCGGTGTGCCGGGCAGCATGTTGCGCATCGTGCCCGATGTGAAGAAGATGGAAGGAATGGGAATGAGCGTTGAAGAAATAGAAAACCTCTTGGCCAACAACAATGTGGAACCGGGCAGTATGCTGGTGCGTGACGGATACTATGAATACAACATACGCATTGCATCGCTGCTGCGAACACCGGAGGACGTAGAGAACATCTACTTCAACCATGACGGGCGCATCATGCAGCTGAAGGACATCTGTTCAGTCCGGTTGGTCACCCAGAACGAGATGGGCCGGTCATTGGCCGACGGGAAACGGGCTGTCACCTTAGCCATCATCAAGCAAAGCGAGGAAAACATGGACAACCTGAAACGGGAGTTGAAGAAAACGACCGACTACTTCACCCGAATTTATCCGGACATCACATTCAGCATCAGCCGCAACCAGACAGAACTGTTGGACTATAGTATCTCCAACCTGCAGCAGAATTTCACGCTGGGTTTCCTGTTTATCTTTGTTGTGGCGGTGTTCTTCATCGGTGATGTCCGCTCGCCATTGGTGATAGGCATCACGATGATTGTGTCTGTGGTCATCACGTTCTTCTGCTTTTACCTCTGCAAAGTGTCTCTGAACATCATTTCGCTGTCGGGACTGATTCTGGCGGTGGGTATGATGATAGACAACGCCATCATTGTGACGGAAAACGTGTCGCAATACCGGGAGCGGGGTTACTCGCTGAAGCGGGCAGCCGCAGCCGGTACCACGGAAATGATTACCCCCATGCTCAGTTCGTCACTCACCACCATTGCTGTGTTCGTGCCGCTGGTCTTCATGAACGGCATTGCCGGCGCCATCTTCATGGATGAAGCTTTCTCTATCACCTCCGGACTGGCGGTATCCTACTTTACAGGCATTATGCTGTTGCCTGTACTCTATGTGCTCTTCTTCCGCATGGGGTTGCGGAAACACAATTGGTTTACCGCCAACTTCAAGAACCTGCTGAAGAACGAGTGGCTGACCAGGTTTTATGACACGGGCATTGACTGGGCTTTCTCCCACAAACGTTTCACCCTGGTGTTTGCCCTGCTTTCGTTGCCGCTGTGCGTTCTTATGTTCTGGACGATAGACAAGGAACGCATGCCGCACATTGACCAGAATGAACTGGTAATGAACGTAGAATGGAACGAGAACATCCATGTGGACGAAAACAACCGGCGGGTGAACAGTCTGCTCCGTAAAGCGGACACACTGGCTCAAGAGCACACGGCATACATCGGCGTGCAGGACTTCGTGCTCAGTGCGGACCACGAACTGTCCACAGGCGAGGCGGAACTGTACTTCAAAACTCCCCGTCCGGAAGACATCACTCCGTTGCAACAAATGCTGGAACAGGAAGTCAGGAGCAATTATCCGGAAGCCTCCGTTACGTTTGCTCCTCCTGTGACTATATTTGAGAAACTGTTTGTGACGGGTGAGGCCGATGTGGTGGCGCAACTGCATGTCACCGATAAAAGTGTCACGCCGCAGACAGCCGAGTTGCGCGGACTGGAAAAGAGCATTGCGCAGGCTACGGGATATACGCCTGACGGAACGGCTTTCCGGAACCAGCTGAATCTGGTTATCGACCGCAACAAGCTCTTGGTCTACAACGTCAGCTATGACGAAGTGGTGAGGGTATTGCGCACCGCCTTTAAAGACAACCAGGTGTCTACCCTCCGCTCGTACCAACAGTATGTGCCCATCGGTATTGCAGGCAGGGAAATGACGGTGAACAGGGTGCTGGAAGAGACATTGGTAAAGACACAGAGCCAGAGCAACAGTTCGGAGACGGCCTACATCCCCCTGCGTGAATTGATAAGGATCGCTCCTGATGAAGACTTGAAGGAAATCACCGCTAACCGAAACGGAGAATACATTCCCGTCAACTTTTATCAAGTGAATGACGCGCCCCGTCTGATGGAACAGGTGAGGGGAGTAGTGGACAAGAATGAGAATTGGGACGTGAGCTTCTCCGGCAGTTACTTCTCCAACCAGAAAATGATTGGCGAGCTGACGGTCATTCTGTTTATCTCCATCTTATTGATGTACTTCATTCTGTGCGCCCAGTTCGAAAGTTTCCTGCAACCACTGATTGTGCTGGCGGAGATTCCGATAGACATCGCTTTCGGCCTGGTGCTGCTATGGGCGTTCGGACATTCCTTGAACCTGATGTCCGCCATCGGTCTCATTGTGTCGTGCGGTATCGTGGTGAACGACTCCATTCTGAAGCTGGACGGTATCAACGAACTGCGCCGCGAAGGCATGCCCCTGCTGGAAGCTATCCATACAGCAGGACACCGGCGTCTGCGCGCCATCATCATGACTACGCTTACTACCGTGTTTGCCATGGTTCCTTTGCTTTTCACTTCCGATATGGGCTCTGAACTGCAACGTCCGCTTTCCATCGCCATGATAGGCACCATGATGGTGGGTCTGGTGGTCAGCTTGTTTGTAATTCCTCTGATTTATTGGTTTATTTATAGAAAACATGAAACTCCGAATCGTTAATATCTGCTTTTTGCTGGCTTTGTGTACAGCCGGACTCCAGGCGCAACAGACGTTGCGTCTCGATCTGCAACGTACTATCCGCCTGGCCAATGACAGCTCGTTATCTGCCTTCCGATACCAGAATATGTATCTGTCCGGTTACTGGGAATACCGTTCCTACAAAGCGGCGCGGCTGCCCAGCCTGACACTCAATATTACGCCGGCGCAGTACTACCGTTACATTACCCAACGTTATGACTCCGAACAGAATCTGGACGTATACCGTGAGCAACAGATGTATGCCGCCAACGCCGGACTGAGCATTGAACAGAACTTCGACCTGTTAGGCGGTACCTTTTATATAGATACGGAACTGGACTACATGCGCAACTTCGGCGCGACCAAGTCCACGCAGTTTTCCACCGTTCCTTTCCGCATCGGCTACTCACAGGATCTGTTGGGATATAACGCTTTCAGGTGGGACCGCAAGATAGAGCCGCTGAAGTATGAGAAAGTAAAGCGTCAGTTTATTTACAATACGGAAGAGGTGTCCGAAGAAGCTGTCAACTACTTTTTCAGTCTGGCCATGGCACAGGCTGAGCACCGTCTGGCGGCCGACAACGTGATGACGACCGATACCCTGTACGCCATCGGACAGCAACGGCAGAAGATCGCCTCCATCTCGCAAGCCGACTTACTGACATTGAAGCTGGACAGAGTAAATGCCCGGAACACCTTGCGGAACGCAGAAATCAGTCTGAAGCGTGCCATGTCGGCACTTGCCACGTTCCTGAATTTGGATAAGAACACTCGTATCGAACTGGACTTACCCTCACGTCCGCGGACGATGATTGTTTCGGCAGACAAGGCGCTGGCATTAGCTAAAGAGAATAATCCCACTTATTTGGAACAACGTCAGAACGTACTGGAGGCGGAACAGAACGTGGACAAGACACGGAAAGAATCGCTATTCAACGCCAGCTTCAACGCCAGCGTGGGTTTCAACCAAGTGGCGGACAATTTAGGAGCGGCTTACAAGAATCTGTTGCAGCAGGATCTGGTATCGTTCTCCGTTTCCATTCCGTTGGTGGATTGGGGTGTGCGCAAGGGAAAATACAATATGGCGAAGAATAACCTGAATGTGGTCAGGATAGCTGCCAGGCAAGAAGAGATTACGTTGGAGGAAGACGTCATGATGACGGTGAGCGACTTTAACGTGCAGCAGGAACTGATAGCCAGTGCCGAAGAGGCTCTGGACTTGGCTGAATTGGCTTACGATGAAACACGGAAACGCTTCATCATCGGCAAGGCGGATATCAGCAGCCTGACATTGGCATTGAACCGTCAACAGGAGGCGCAGAAAAACTATATCACCGCCTTGCAGAACTATTGGCTGAGTTACTATAAAATAAGAAAGTTGACACTGTATGATTTCGACTCCGGTTTCTCGCTGTCCGATCGTTTTGACTTTAATACATACTTATAATAGCGCGCGCTAAATTATAAAATTATGACAAAAGATACTTCACCACGGATGTGGTCATCCTTTACGCTGATTGTGACCTTTGTCTGTCTGTCACTCATCGGACTGGCATTGGCTTCGCTGCTTCCCGTCAAGTTGTCGCCCTCAAGCGCTCTGCCCGGACTGAACATTTCGTTCTCCATGCCGGGTAATTCCGCACGGGTTATCGAATCGGAGGTAACCAGCAAATTGGAAGGCATGCTCTCACGGGTGAACGGTGTCAAGAATATCAGTTCGACCTCCGACAATGGGTATGGAAGCCTGCGCATTGAACTGGACAAGCACGCTGACATGGAAGCCACCCGTTTTGAAGTATCCACACTGATACGGCAGCTGTGGTCACAACTACCAGACGGAGTGAGCTACCCATCCATCTCTACCCAACGGTCGGACGAAGATGCGTCACGTCCCTTTATGACCTTTACGCTTAACGCCCCCGCTTCCCCCATTCTTATCCAGCAATACGGCGAAGAAAAGATAAAGCCACTGCTGGCCGCCTTGAAAGGCATCTATAAAGTAGAACTTAGCGGAGCTACACCGATGGAGTGGCGCATCACTTACGACAATGACCGCCTGACCGCCTTGGGCATCCGTGTGTCCGACTTGCAGACGGCTATCAGCGAATGTTATGACAAAGAGTTTTTAGGAATCTGCGAATTTGATTCGGCCGATAAACGGGAATGGATTAGAGTAGTCCGTGTTTCGGGAGGTAATGAACAGACGTTCGTTCCGGCTGAGATATTTATCCCGACCAGTGACGGCGGAA
>CALUOV010000216.1 GCA_944322275.1 uncultured Bacteroides sp.
CCTTCGCTGTCAGAGCCGCTTTACACGGACGCTATCCTGTATTGGAATTATATTTTGTTTGTGTTGGGAGTTATAGCCATTGTTATTGGTGTTGTTTATCAGTTTGGATCAACGTTCGCTGATTCTCCTAAGACAGCTCTTAAATCTTTGGTAGGTATCGTAGCTCTTGTATTGGTACTTGTTATTACTTGGGCCGCAGGTAGCACGGAAATATTGGATATACCGGGATATGAAGGAACTGAAAATGTTCCCTCTTGGTTGAAAGTAACCGATATGTTTTTGTACACTATTTACATTGAGGTTGCTGCAATGGTCCTGTTGATGTTAGGATTTGGTATATCAAAGAAAATCAAATAATCAAGATTAGAGGAATTTAATATGGCTAGAAAGAAAAGAGATGTTCCCGAAATCAACTCAAGTTCTACAGCGGATATGGCGTTCATCTTGTTGTTGTTCTTCTTGCTTACGACTTCTATGGATACCGACCGTGGTTTGGCAAGACGTTTGCCTGAACCGCCCCAGGAAAATCAGAAAAAGGAGGATGTAGATATTAAGGAACGCAACATTTTGCAAGTATTCGTGAACTTCCAGGACCAGTTGATGGTAGGTGATAGTTATCTTTCTGTAGACCAGTTACGCGATAAAGCAAAGGAATTCATTGCCAACCCGAACGATGATCCTAAATTGCCGGAAAAAGTGGCAGAGGAAGTTCCTTTCTTTGGAACTCAAAGAATTACTAAGAACCACGTAATCTCTTTGCGTTGCGACCGCGGTACGTCTTACAAGACCTATATCGCTGTGCAGAACGAATTGGTAGCTGCTTATAACGAACTGCGTGATGAACTAGCAGAGCAGAAATGGCAGAGAAAATACGCAGATTTGAATGAGGAGCAACAGGAAGCAATACGTAAGATTTATCCTCAGGTTATTTCTGAGGCAGAACCTAAAAAGTATGGAGAACAAAAGTAATGGGAAAATTTAATAAGACAGGTAAGCGCGGTATGCCGGCATTGAACACCTCTTCATTGCCTGACCTTATTTTCACGTTGTTGTTCTTCTTCATGATTGTAACAACCATGCGTGAGGTGACTTTGAAGGTGGAGTTTAGAGCTCCGGCTGCCACAGAGTTAGAGAAACTGGAGAAAAAATCGTTGGTAACGTTTATCTATGTAGGTAAACCGACAAAGGAGTTCCGTAAACAGTTGGGTGAAGAAAGTCGTATTCAGTTGAACGATGCTTTTGCTGAAGTATCTGAAGTTCAGGACTACGTCATTGGTGAACGTGCGAGTATGAAAGAGGTTGACCAACCGAACATGACTGTTTCGCTTAAAATTGACCAGGATACCAAGATGGGTATTGTTACCGAGATTAAGGAAGCGCTCCGTAGAGCATACGCTCTGAAAATAAATTATTCATCCGTTGAGCGTAAAGACTAAATTTTAAAGTTAAACAATTGTTGAAGAAAGCTGTTTGCATTGGCAGGCAGCTTTCTTTATATTTGTACTTCTGTGGCCGATTTTTTTGCGCAGTTTGAATGTTGAAAATACCTTAGAGAGGGAATGCTTCTGGATAAAGGATAATCTGCTTTTCAAGTATCCCAAGATAAGTGGCAGAGTCTTCTAAGATAAATGCCCAAGCATCCTAGAAGACTTTGCCTTTTATCTTAGGATGCTTGGGCGTTGAAGCATAGGTCGTGGCTTTAGCTGCTCCGCTGTATAGTGAGGATTGCAAAAAATAAGCAGATGTGTGCTGCACATCTGCTTAATTATTGTTTAATATATTCTGCTTTATTTTATCTGTCTCCTGAGCGTTTTCCGATTGTAAATGCCGTACCTATATAGAAGTTATAGGATGCCTGCGGACCGGCAAATGCGTAATCTGCTCCCAGGAAAGTGTTTCCTAGCTTAATTAAAGCGCCTACTACGCTTCCTGTGTATTGCATGTAAGAGTAACTGATGGAAGCGTTGAAAACCGATGCGGGAACATAACCGGCTACGGCGCTGATGGTAGATACATTGCGTAATTCGGCAAAGCGGAGAGAATACAGAGCGCCTACACTGAATTGCTCTTTGGCACCTAGACGATATTCACCGCCTGCCATGAGCGTAGTATTCAAGCCGGTGGTGTAACTTTTACTTTCTTCTTCGCGAAGTTCATATTTGTCCAAGTCGAACACATCGTCACTCAAGTAGTTTTGGTAAGTTTCGTAAGTCAGGTTCTCGCTATGGTCGGCTGTGGCTGTTGAAGTGCTTCCTTTTTGCCATTTAATAAAACCTAAGTCTTGAACAGCAGCGGAAAGCGTTAAATGCTTAATGGGAGAATATGTTAAGCCCAAGTCGAATCCGACACCATATCCGGCTACTCCGAAGCCGTCTAGAGCAAATTCGCTGACACGACCGTCTTCGTCAAATTTTAAACCACCACCTTTGTAAGATGTCTTGACGTGTGCGCGTGCTGATGTATGACCATAATTTGCATCAGGATTGAAATCATCTGGATTTTCAGGAGCGTTGACTTGTAGCGCAAATTCATCCACGCCTAAATTAACATTGGCCCAGCCCAAAAGGACTTTGGCGCGTCCACCTATTGTGAATTTTTCATTAATGCGGCGCGAATATCCTACACCGATGTCGGTATAACCTTTCATTCTCATAGTGACATTGCGGATGTCTGCGTCAGGTATATCCGAAGAACCGTAATCGCTGTAGAGAGCACTTTCTCTGGCAAACTGAAGCAAAGACTTGGGCAAAGAGGCGCCGGCATTCACCTTCAGACCTACATTGATACTCCAGAAGTTCTTTCCTTTCCACCAACCGAAAGAGAGAATGTCCGTCTTCAAATCTAAATCTATTTGATTATTGGCCTTCAAAGAGTTGTAGAAAGCGTCATCCTCTAAAATTCCTTCATCGGTGGATACCGCGTTGATCAAAGTGGAGAAGTTTTTGAAGTCGGATGACAAACCCAAATCAATCATGCCTAAAACTGGAATGGAAAAATAACCTGCTGTTGGAAGAACTGCAGGATTTTGGCGGTTGCTTAGATGGAGGTTGTCATTAAAATACCCTGTACGGCTTTGTGCAAAACCACCAGCCGAAAGAATTGCGCATGCCGCTGCAATCCATAAATGCTTTGTTAGTTTCATAGCTTTGTACTTATATGAGTTAATATTTATTGTAGCAACAGATGTTTTAAATATTCGGGACAAAGATAGCTTCTTTATTGACAAAAACCAAAATTTTGTTAATAAAATTTGCGTAAGATGAAAAATAAAGCCGGACAACTTAATTTCAGTGTCCGGCTTCTGACGCTTATACAGGATGGATAAAATATTCAGCTCTGTCCTTGGATGCTTTCGTCTATCACCTTCAGCTTTTCCTTTATCAATTCGATGTCCGCTTTCAGTTTTTCCACTTTGCGGTTTATTTCATTCAGCAAACTGTTTCCTTTCTTGGAGGAAGCATTTAGGAAACCTAAATTGTTCTCATAGGTTTGAAGCTCACTCTTCATGTTTTCGTATGTACGTGATAAGCGTTCACGCTCGCGATACAACATTTGTGAGCCTCCCTCCTGCATTGAACTGATAGTAGTCTTGAAACTGCTTAGTTTCTTGTTGGAAGCGCTGATGTTGAGCCGTTCGAACAATTTGTCTATCTGAGCGTGGTATTGCTTGTAGATTTTGTCTTTTTCCTTGAAAGGTACATAACCTATACCATTCCACTCTTTCATCAAGTCGCGAACAGACTGTGCGGCTTTCTCCGTATCCACGTCTTCTCCGATGGCTGCCAGTTTCTCGATGACTGCACGTTTCTTTTCCAGGTTTTCCTGCTCGATGGTTCGTTGGGAAGCTGTGGCTTTGTTCTTTTGTTCAAAGAAATAGTCACATGCACTGATGAAACGCTTCCAGGTAGTATCTGAATACTTTTTGGCTACCGGGCCGATGGTTTTCCATTCTTTCTGGAGTTTGGCCAATACTTCTGCTGTGTTTTTCCAGTCGGTACTTTCTTTCAAAGCTTCCGCCTTTTCACAGAGCGCGCGTTTTTTCTCCAGGTTCTCACTCATCCGCTCTTTCGTAGCTTTGAAGAATTCACTCTTCTTGTGGAAGAAATCATCGCATGCTGTCCGAAAACGATCGAAGATTTTTACGTTCATCTTTTGCGGAGCATAGCCGATAGTTTTCCATTTGTTTTGCAAGGCTATGACTTCTTGTGTCTTATTATCCCATGCGGCAAAGTTGGTCAGCTGGTCATAGTCTATGCCTTCCACAATTTCGCAGATAACTGTCTTTTGGTCTAAATTCTTCTGCTCATTTTCTTTTAAGGTATCAAAATGCTGCTGGTAACGTCGGTTCACTACCGTGGAAGCCGCTTTGAAGCGTGCCCATATTT
>CALUOV010000217.1 GCA_944322275.1 uncultured Bacteroides sp.
AGGGCGAAATGAAGAAAAACGAAAGCGTGGCCACGCTGCTGAAGTATGCAGGCGGTTTTACGGGCGACGCTTATCAGGACAATATCCGCCTGTTCCGCAAGAGCGGCAATCTGCGCTCCATATACTCGCTGGGCGAGTTTGACCGCGGTACGTTTCAGGTGACCGACGGCGACTCACTGGTAGTAGACTCTGTGCTCAACCGCTACCGTAACATGGTGGAGGTACGCGGCGCCGTGTTCCGCCCCGGCATGTATCAGATGGACGGCTCGGTGGGTTCCGTGCGTCAGCTGATTGAAACAGCCGGCGGACTGCGTGAGGATGCCTACATGGAGCGTGCCGTGATGCACCGCCGTCGCCCCGACCGCACGCTGGAGGCCATTTCCATTGACCTCGAAAAGTTGATGTCCGGCGACCTGCCCGATGTGGCATTGAAAAACGAGGATGTGCTCTACGTGCCCTCGCGTAAGGAACTGCAAAAGGAGCTGACCCTGTCGATTTACGGTGAGGTGCTCTATCCCGGACAATATGAATATGCCGAAAACACCACGATTGGCGATTTGGTACTTCAGGCCGGTGGCCTGACGGATGCCGCTTCGCTGATGAAGATTGACGTGTCGCGCCGCCTGCGCAACAACCTGGCCACCGAAGCCAACAACGAAGTGGCCCGCACATATACTTTCTCCTTTAAGGACGGACTGGAGGTGGACGGTCAGGACAATTTCAAACTGGAGCCGTTTGACGAAATCTTCATCCGCCGCTCACCCGGTTACGTGGAACAGAGTCACGTGGAGGTGGAAGGCGAGGTAGCCTTTGAAGGTAAATATACCATCTCCAACAAGGGACAGCGCCTGAGCGACCTCATCAAGATGGCCGGAGGCGTGAACGAAGGAGCCTATACCAAGGGGGCTCACCTGGAGCGCCTGACCACGGATGTGGAAAAGGAACGCCAGCGCGCCCTGATGCGCTCGAAAATGGTGACGAAGGAGGATTCGCTGGCCTATAAACAGATGGAAGTGGACGAATACCACACGGTAGGTATCAATCTGGACAAGGCACTGGAGCATCCCGGTGACGACCGCTGGGATGTGGTGCTCATGGATGGTGACCGCCTGGTGGTTCCGCGCTACAACAATACGGTGAGCATTTCGGGCGAGGTGATGAACCCCAGCACCGTGGCCTATCGTGAGAAAGCCAGCCTGAAGGACTACATCAACGCCGCCGGAGGCTACAGTCTGAAGGCCAAGAAAGGACGGGTGTATGCCGTCAACAGCAACGGTACCGTGACGAAGGTACGCTCCTATAAGGACATTGAACCCGGCTGCTCCATCATCGTGCCGGCCAAGGAAAGCACCAAGCGCATCTCGCTGGCCGAAATTGTGGGATTGGGCTCGCTGGTCGCTTCGTTGCTGACGGCCATCACCCTGCTGGTAACCAATTAGCGGGAAACGGGCGGCATGGCGCACAAAAGACTTCAGGCCTTGAAGCAAGGCATGCAGGGTAGCCGTAAGGAACTGGTTGATTCGCTGTATCTCATAGCACTGCAGGGCATCAACCAGTTCCTGCCGTTGCTGGTGCTGCCGTATCTGATGGTGGTGCTCGGTGCCACGGGCTATGGTTACGTGGGTTTTTCGCTCTCGGTGATACAATATCTGGTGCTGGTGGTGGACTTTGGGTTTAACCTGAGTGCCACGCGCCGAGTGGCTCAGGTGCGTGATGACCGCCGTGAAGTGACCCGCGTATTCTGGTCGGTGTTCTGGGCCAAGCTCATGCTGCTGGCCGGTACGCTGGTGTTGCTGGCCGTGTTGCTGCTGGCTGTGCCCACGTTTCAGAAGTATCAGACCGCTTTGCTCTGTACGCTGCCCATGCTGCTGGGCTCTGCCTTTACGTTCCTGTGGCTCTTTCAGGGGCTGGGGCGTGTGAGGCAGATGGCCATTATCAATACGGCTTCCAAAATTATTATGCTGCCGCTGATTTTCTGGCTGGTCAAGTCGCCGGCCGATTATCCGCTGGCCGCCTTCATCCAGTCCGGCGTGTTTGTGCTGACGGCCGTCATTTCCATCGGTTATCTCTGGCGGTTGCGTTGCGTAGGGGCGCCGGTAGGCGAGCGGAGCGCCATCCGTCAGGCCATGAGCGAGAGCTTTCCGCTCTTCCTTTCGTCGGCTTCAACCAGTGTCTACACCCAGCTGTTTGTGGTGATACTGGGCTTTTACTGCACCACTGACGTGGTGGGACGCTACAGTTCGGCCGAACGCATCATGCGTGCCTTGTGCTTTGTGCTGTACACGCCCATCAATCAGGCCTTCTTTCCGCGTATCAGTGCGGCGGCCGTGGCGGAGCCGGTACAGGTCAGACGAATTTTCAGTACGCTGCGCAATCTGGTGGCCGCTATCATGCTGCTGGTGGGCGTGGCGCTGTTTGTGGGCGCACCCTACGTGTCGTACTTCCTTGGCAGTGAGTATGCCGGCATTGAGGATTTGCTACGCATTTTTGCCTTCGCCCCCATCTTTATCGGTATGGGCGGCGTGTACGGACAGTCGGGGCTGGTGGCCATGGGGCAGCACGATGCCCATCGTCACTTTCGCAATGTTTATTTCATGGTGGCCGTGCTGGCTTTGGTGCTGGTGGCCGTGCTGACACCGCTGTTCCACGAAACGGGCGCTGCGCTGGCCCTTCTGGCTTCGGAGATGGCCGTGTCTGTGCTGATGCGCCTGTATGCCCGGCGCGACC
>CALUOV010000218.1 GCA_944322275.1 uncultured Bacteroides sp.
GGAAATGGTCCCACCGGGGTTCAGACTTCGTTAGTTATTTCACAAACAAGTTAGCGCTTCAAAGCACTAAAGCGATTGTTAAATTTTTCACAGCCTTCGCCTTCAAATCCACGCTGCAAGACAGCGTACCGTTCCATCCACACCGCAAACTTTCCATTCATTGACCTAAATCAACAACTGTAACCGTTTATGTTACATTTGTTAAATTGTTGAAACCTTTGTTGAAATTGTTGAAAACTATCTTGACATTAAAAATAGCAAAATGCTATATTTAAGATAGAAACCAGCGCTGCACCGGGGTACACCTGGGGTAAAACCCACCCGGGCAAATTGGGGGTTGTGGTGACTCCTCCTGGATTCTCCGCGTTGATTTATATCAATCGCGGATTTTGGTATTATAGTTTAACGGTTAGAACGGGTGACTTATAATCGCTTGATATTGGTTCGATTCCAGTTGATACCACCAAAACCCTACAGTTAGGAGGTGATAACATTTTGAACACATTCCTAATTGTAGGGTCTGCTATTACCCTGGATTTAGTTACCGGTGTAGCTAAATCTGTTCATGGCGGGGCGTTTAAGTCTTCCGTTATGAGGGAAGGGCTTTGGCACAAACTTAGCGAGGTTATCGCGCTCATTGTAGCATATTTCGTGCAGTACATGCTCCCTTATATCGGTATCCCATACTCTGTCCCCGCCGTGTCTGTTGTAACAGTCTATATCGTTTTGATGGAAATCGGCAGTTGCTTGGAAAATCTCGGGGAAATCAACCCACAGCTGAAAGAACCTCTGTCTAAGGTTTTTGCACAGCTTAAAGGTGGTGATAACAATGAGACTAAGTAATGGAGAAGTTCTCTTTTCGTGGCCCTTGGCTAGCCATGTTTTGACGGCCGGATGGTATTATAGCGACGGTTCCCCGCACCGCGCTATCGACTTCGAAGCATCTGTTGGCACGCCAGTTTTCGCCGCCGAAGACGGCACCGTCACTAGTGCGTATCATTGGAACGGTAATGTAACTAGCGGTGATAGTAATTCCTATGGCAATTATGTTATCATAGAACATAGAGACTATAAAGGAAAATCTCTTAAAACCCTCTATGCGCATCTTGATAGTATGCTAGTCAAGGTTGGCGATACTGTTAAAGAAGGTACTATTATCGGCCGTTCCGGCGCTACCGGTAACGTTACCGGGCCACACCTTCATTTTGAAGTTCGTCTAAACGGCACTAGGGTTAATCCGCTCAACTGGCTTGATAGTGATTTCACCTGCAAATATTCCTATGTTCGTTTAGGCTCTTATACTTCTGTTGAAATCCCTGCAAGCGATTCAGCAGAACGCCGCCAGATTATCACAGTTAAGAATATTACACGGGGCGATTATGAAGCCTTATGTGAAAAGCTGGTTATTATGGGTAAAACCTGCACTCCCCTATTCACTATTGAGACCGAACCTCTTACGCAAGCGGAAGCTAATAGAATCTATAATGAGTGTGCTAAACGAGAACTTACAAACGGTAATTACTCTAGCAGATGGGAGGTGTAATCCTTGACCCGTGAAGAATTGCAGATGATGCTTTCCGAGATTGGCGGCTCCGAACCTGAACGACAGGGGGAAATTGCAGCGACCGTTCTCGGCGAATTTGATACCGTCACTTCGCGTATGACCGACGGCGTCCCCGACGGCGCAACCGATTGGCGCGAAGCGTATAATAATCTTCGCCGCGATTATGTCAATCGCTTTATGGGCGTTTCCAGTGTCCCCGGCGATATTCAGCCGCCCAACGAAAGTAAATCCGATATGGTAGACGACGGCGGCCCCGTCTCTATCGCAGACCTTTTCAAAAATAAATGAGGTGATAAAGTAAATGGTTACTCCTGTTATTAGCCAGCTGAACGCTAACGCCGCTGGCATTATGAATGTCATTCGGAATGAAGCTAGCCCTGAATATCGACAGGCTGTCCCTACTGTCGAACAGACGGTTGAGAGCATTAAAGCCGCTGGCACCGCCATTATGGCATTCCAGCCGCGAATGAACGAGTTCGTCAACATTGCGAACCGTATTGCTGTCGTCGCGGTCACTTCCAAGATGTATGAAAACCCCTGGGCTTTCATGAAGAAGGGCACTGTCGAATTCGGTGAGACCGTCGAAGAGATTTTCGTCAACATGGTCAAGGCCGAACCCTATGATGCCCCGAACAGCCCGGCCAACGTTTTCAAGCGCCGTCTGCCGGATGTCCGTACCATGTTCCACGCCATGGACCTACAGACTAAGTATCCTGTTACTATCAGCTACCAGCAGTTGAAACAGGCTTTCTTGTCTGCTAATGGCGTTGTCTCTCTTATTCAGGATATCATTCGCCAGGTGTACACCGCCGCCCGATATGACGAGTTCATCATGATGAAGTACACCTTCGCCACTTGTGCACTGAACGGTGTTATTACCAACGATAGCTACACTGCTATTACCGATGCCGCTACCGCTACGGCTTTTGTCAAGAAGGTTAAGAGTATCACTGGCAAGATGGGCTTTATGTCCACTAGCTATAACATTGCTGGAGTTCCTACCTATTCCCTGCCGGATGAAATCTATTGTATCATGACTACCGACACCGCCGCCAACATTGACGTGGATGTTCTGGCCCAGGCGTTTAACCTTGATAAAGTTACCTTTATTGGTCGGCAGGTCATGGTCGACAGCTTCTCCTTCAATGAGGGTGAACTGAATCGTCTGGACATGCTCCTTTCCAAAGACCCGAACTACACTCGTCCCAATTCCGGCGACCTGGAGGCCCTGTCTGGCATTGGTGCCATTATTTGTGATAAAAACTTCCCGCAGTTTTATGATAATCTGGATATGTATACCGAGCAGTATAACGCCGACGGTCTGTCCTGGAACGAATTCTATCATGTCTGGCGCACCTATTCGGCGTCCCCGTTCAGCAACGTTGTCATGCTGTCCACTACCGCTAGCAGCGTGACGACCGTCACTGTTAACGGCCCCTCTACCGCTACCGCCGGTGAAACCTTGCAGTACACCGCGACCGTCGCGGCCGGTGATTTCACCAATAAGGGCGTCACTTGGTCTCTTAAGACCAATACCGTCACCGCTGGTACCGTGACTATTAACCAGATGGGTACTGTTACGGTTTCCGAAAATGCTACTGGTTCGTTTGGTGTTATCGCTACTAGCACCGTCGACACTAGCAAGACGAACACTAAGACCGTCACTATCTCCTAATTTATAAAATGGTTGGTTGGTTGGGTATGTGGAGGTGGATATAAATGTTTTCTCCCGATTCCAGTTTGCGACTTTTGAACGTTCGGATGGATTCCGAATTGCGTAATACTCTTTGGTTTCCCGACAGAAATACGCAAACTAACTGGTTCTTATCGCAGACAGATTTCGTTTCTTTTACCGACTATAGCTATGTAAAGAAAGATAATACGATTGTTCTTGCCTGTCGTGAAGAGGATATTTGGCGCTTTAACTACGTCATGTATCAGAACACCAACTTTTCAAGTAAATGGTTTTACGCTTTTATTGTGAAGCGCGAATGGGCAAGCGATTACAGCACTAGGATTTATCTTAAGACAGACCCGCTTCAAACTTGGATGTTTGACTGGTCGTTGATGACTAGCTTCATTGAACGCCAGCATAGTACGACGGATAATCCGGGGGATAATGAAGTTCCTGAACCGTTTTCAGTTTCGACTTCGATGTTTACTAGCGTTGCGTCGGTGGATTTAACTCCTAATATAGCAAATCTATATGCGACTACCGACCCGACGGGAACAGTGTCATCGAACGCTACTGTAACTAACGGTATTTTGTCAGGCTCTGGCAGAATGTTGGGGTTAAATATCAATACACAGCTATCAAATTTGCAAAGTCACCTTACCACCTATGTAAATAACGGCCTAGCTTCCGCAGTGTCAAGAATTCAACAAATACCGGGCAATGCCCAATCTCCGACCACTTACACCTATAGTAAATATCCGTCTACCGTATCTGGATACACCCCTAAAAATGGTAAACTTCGGTCTGGACTATTTAATAAATGCGAAGTTTCTATGTACGGGCAAAGAATGATAATCGACCCCCGCCTTGTCCGGGGAAGCGATTTCAATTTTATCGTTTCTAGCGATTGGTCGTCCGGTACAGTCTTTGCTTTTGCTGATAACGCGGGGGCGTCTGGTGCCGGGGAAATCTCAATCAATGCAGTTATTCCGGAAAGCACTTGGTCTTATAACCAGTACAAAAACGATGTTAACTTGCACGCTCAATCTAACGGTATCGAATTGGCTAGGGCTTACGCAACTAGAGATTATAACAGACAAGTTCAGGATATTAGAGAAATTACACAACCGCTAAGCAGCATCGTGGGCGGAATTGGTGACGCTTTTAGCCTTAACTTCGGCGGTATGGCTAACGACCTTTTAAGCATACCAGAGCAGGCGGCCACTTTGTCGTATCAAGGTGGTGTCTTGGATAACGGTATCGACAATATTAGCCAACAGCTTGCCCGGTATAGCGAAGATTTGTACGCCCCCGCCACGGGGAATATATCTTCTTCCAACGGGTTTATAGTATCAGGGGCCACTCATTTACAGTATGGGTATTTGTCCCCACCCGCTAACATTGCAAAAACTTATGACGATTTTTTGACGGTTTATGGCTACGCCCAAAATACCTACGCAACCCCCAATCTTCACGCCCGCAACGCCTGGACTTATGTAGAAGTAACTGAACTGATGCTGGACGGCAACTGTCCAGATGAAGATGAAGTTCAAATTCGGCAAGCCTTTAGGAACGGCATTTTCTGGTGGGTGTACAATAAAGAGTTCGGAAATTTTAACCAGGATAACAGTATAGTGTGAGGTATGGTTAATGGCTGACTGGGGATATATCAGGAAAGTTTTGGAACAGGGGAACGTCGCGTATTGTTCCATTAAACCGCGTTATCCCGGCTCATGGTATGAGGATGTTCTAAACATTTCGCAAAACACAGGGCTAACCGTAGATAGAATAAAAGAATTAAACCCGGATGTTTTCGGCGCGGCGTTTCCGCAGAATGATAGAGAGTACACGCTTTTAGTGCTCAATTCGGGGGGAGATAGCGGCGGTGAAGTTCCAGGACCGGGCACCAACCCTCCCGAAGAGGGTGAATGGGGGAACTTCGTTTTCGACATCTCCAATAATCAATGCCCCCTACCGTCCGGCTCTTACTACATTAGCCAACATTACGGGTCAGGTGGACATGGCGGTACTGATATGGCTTGCCCGAACGGCACGTCTGTAATGGCAGTGCAGGACGGAACCGTATATACCGTTCAGAACTGGGACGGTGTTACCACATCCGGCAATATGTCTTGGGGCAACATGATTGTCATTCAGCATATTGACAACACCGGCGCGACTTATTATTCCCTCTATGCCCACAACAGCGCATTGCAAGTCGCTGTCGGCCAGCAGGTGACAAAAGGTGAACAGATTGCACTTTCCGGGAATTCCGGTAATGTGTCCGGGTCTGGCGGCGGCTATCATCTCCACCTTGAGGTATGGTCAGGCGGATACGGCACGGGATACCGGGTAAATCCCGAAAATTATGTACCCATGTAAAGGGGTGATAAATTGTTTAACTTTGATAAAGAAGTAACCCCGCTTATCCAATCTAATTGGCAGTGGGCGGACTACTACTACAAATTGAAGGAACTGGCCACGGGGATGTTTAAGTGGAATAATCTTCCTGACACTATCCCGGAACGAGTTCTCGAAAGTACTCTTTTTAATAGAGGTTTTGCGATTTTCTTTAAAGACCCGGTTGCCGGGTATCTGGCCCTTAGAGGGTCCGCCAGCGGTCTGGATGTTTACGGCGACCCGAGCCTGTACCAGCCCATCTCCCCTGTCGCGTCCTTCCCTGTTATGACAGCCGACCGAGTAGTCATGATACGGAATAACTACGATAGGTACCCGACCGCACAAACCGCATGGCGTTATGCTTCGGCCTTGTATGACCTGGACAGCACCCGGGACGTTAACCTGTCGGCCCAGAAAACCCCCTATGTTATCGCCGGTGAGCAGAGCGAACGCAAGAGTTTGCAGACCATCTTTGAAAAAATCCGTCGTAATGTTCCCGTCATGTACACCCCCAAAAGTCTGACCAACTTGGCGAACAAAATTCAAGTTCTGAAAACGGACGCTCCGTTTGTGGCAGGTTCTATCCAGGACATGAAAATTACAATCATGAACGAGTATCTTAACATGGTGGGCCTAGCAATCAGTGACGAGAAACAAGAACGCCGAACAGACGATGAAATTTTCCAGTTTAACCGCAAGGCGAACGCTTTCGCCAACACTTTCCTGAAACCTCGGCAGGAAGCGTGCGAGGAAATTAACAAAAAGTTCGGCCTTGACGTTAGTGTTTCCCTCGCCGTCGATGAGCTGAACAGCAATAACAAGTTTGAGCAATCCAAAGCGTATAACTACACCGTTTTCCATAACTTCGATAATACTACCCCCAATAAGGAAGGTGGTGACGGTTCTAATGGCTAATTACACAGTGGAACTTCGAACCCTTCTTGACAGTATGAAATATGACTGGGGGATGAATGATTATCCCGTCCCGGAATATGCCGCATCAGACCCGCAATCTTTCCGAAGCGACCTCAACGAAAAAATAAAATCTCACTATTATTTTAGTGAGATTTGCGACACGCCGGACAGATTCAGATACTTCATCAATAGCTGGATGAATGTTAATATGCCGTATTATTGTAACCTGCTACAGGCGTTTCACGATAATAACAGCATCATCAATAACGCCAACTACCTTGAAAAGTATATTGGTGAGGGCGAAAATACTGCCAATTCCAGCGGAACCAGCAGCGGCAATAACTACAATCTGACTGTCAATAGTTCCACCCCGGCCGGTATGCTGAACGTCGAAAGCGATATTGAAAACAACACTTACGCTAGTTCCGCGCAGAAAAACAAGGGCAATAATTCTTCCGAGAACAGCTCCAACTCCTCCGGCACCAACAAACAGAACTATGTCCGGGAAATCACAGGCAGCCAGGGTAAGACCAGAGCTGAACAGTATAAGCTCTATGTCGAATCCCTGCAAAATATATATTCCGAAATCGTTGACAGACTTTCTATTTTCTTTATGGAGGTGTACTAATGGCGGTTGAATTCCCTAGAGTTCACGGGGTCCCTTCCTGTATCAACCTTTCAACGTATGTCCAGGGCATGAGCGATTACGAATTGCTTTGCGAAGTCATCCAGGTAGTGAACAAACTGTCTGAACTTGCAAGCCTTTCCGTTATCACTTATGCCGACCCGTTGCAGTGGAATATCACAACCCAGTATTCGGCTAACACTGTAGTCGTTGACCCTGAAACTGGCGTCGCTTATCTCTCTAAGCAGCCGGTTCCCGCCGGTGTGCAGATTTTTGATACCAATTATTGGACCAAGATTGCAAACTTTGATGGTATCTATAATCAGCTTATTTCTGCAATCACTAATACTGTTTATGAAAAGTTCGGGATGCCTGCCCGGGAAGCTATCAAAACAGACAGTCTTGTTTGGATTGATAACGTTTTATATAAATGTGTAACCCCTGTGAGCGCTGGACAAAATATTCTTTCTACTTCTTTTATCCAAACGAACCTTGATACAGAATTTGAAAACCTGGTCGAACAGTACAAACAAATCGTTGAAAATACCACATCCGACCTAAATAGACGACTTTCCAACATCATCGCAGACGGCACACAGACCGAGGGGAATGTTGAACTTATCGACATTCGCACCGGGGCGGATGGAAAAGTATATCCTACTGCTGGCGATGCTGTCAGGGGGCAGATAGGTTCGCTTTCCGATGAGAATAATGATATAGTTTCGATAATAAATGCTATTTTCAGAGCGGCTGGGTATAATACCTTATCATTTAATTTTATTGAAGGTACTATTGATTCTGCAACTGGTAATGTTGGTGTTTCAAAAAACAATGTAATTACAGACTTTATCAGTTCTGATTCTTTTGCTGACGAGGTGGTGTATCTATCCGTTCAGAAAGGATATAAGTTATATGTCTACCATTATAATTCTGAAAAAGCATATAATAAAATCATAGTAAATGGATTGACAACAGAAACGTTGCTTATTCCCGAACCGGGATATTATAAATTTATGCTTTCTAAAGTTGATGGAAGTAAAGCACCTGTTAATGTTGCAAATTTATGCGCCATATCGGGCATAAAAGTCGGAACGATTTTAAGAGAATTAAACAAAATACGTGCTATGACTGTTCCAGCGTTTCTTCTAAACGTCAAAAGCAGGGTAGACGCTAAAGACGTATTCCCTATGCTTACGGATACGCAAATAGACGGTTCTACAGGTGTTGAATTTATCAACAATCACGGAATCATGGTGAGTGATTTTATTCCGGTTAAAAATTCAGAAGGGAATCAAATAATAGACAGCATTGAATTTGATTTTTCTGCTCCTTCTCCAAGCGGAAACGCAACAATGTTTCTTTATGATAAAAACAAGTCATATTCTGGGCAATATATTGCAAAAGAAGGAGAACAAAATGCTACATATAACTTAATTCCTAGGCAAAATGTATATTTTGTGAGATTAGAGTATCGACTTGATATATTGCCGGATATGAAAATATATTTGAATGTATCTTCAAATATTTATGAGTGGTTAAAAATCAAGAAAAATCAGATAGAAGACGATGTTAAAATTGACGTAGGGTCCAACTATTATTTGATAAAAGGTGAACCGTTAGAATTATTTAGACATGGAATGATTCGTAAAAAATACGGAAATTATAGCAAACCGGAGGGAGAATACCTTATTTCTCTGAACAATAACCCTGGATATAATAGCGATTATGTTTCAAAGCTAACATTTAATGTACCAGAATCCGTTCAGGGAGATAAACTCGGAACATATGCCCCTTCGACATCTGCGCCTGCACTTAGGATATACGATTTATATATGAAGTCACTGGATTATCAGTACATTAATATCTATATGTCCAATAAATCAGACGTGGAGAACAAGACACGTAATTTGTGCTTTTTTGGTGATTCGTTGACGGCTATGGGCTATATCACGAAACATGTTAAGGACAAG
Organism: uncultured Bacteroides sp.; assembly: GCA_944322275.1. GTDB lineage: Bacteria > Bacteroidota > Bacteroidia > Bacteroidales > Bacteroidaceae > Bacteroides. The sequence goes on from CALUOV010000218.1 coordinate 9,150, forward strand.
CTAATCGAGTACGGATTGACAAATACGAAACTTATTGGTGTTAATACAAACTTGGACGATGAAGATAATCGCTTTACTGCAACAGGAGGCTACAGTTGGAGCAACTATACAGAAAATCCGAGTACCCTTCCTTCTGACCTTGGAAATAATTATCTGTGGAATCCAGCTACAAATGACATAGACTTTAGGTATTTTATGCAAAATTATGGTAGCGGTGGTAACATAGATTATGCAATAGTATTACTTGGTTGGAACGATTATGATATGCGAAATACAAAATGGCCAGACTATGCCACAGAAGGAATTTCCGCAATCGAAAGAAAAGCAAGAAAATTTATTAATACGCTTCATAAACAATATCCAAACTGCAAAATTATTTTACCTGGATATCATGTTTCAACTACAATGGAGCGAAACATGCACCCGAATTTGCCATATGAAGCAAGAAATAAATTCGTATGGGAGTTAAACGATTTATATAAATCGTTTGAGAATGAGTTTTCTTTTGTTCATTTTGTTCATGTTGCGTCGCAATTCGATAGCTATAACAATATGCGAAAAAAGGAAACAAAACCAAATATCTATGCTACCAATACTGTTGAGATGATTACGGATGATGTTCATCCTGCACCTGAAGGATATTATCAGTATGGAGATGCAGAATTAAGATGCCTGATGTATCTCATGCAAAATGAGTAATTAACTAAAGCGGACCATAGAAGAAATTGGTATTCTTGAACATAAAAGCCTTACAAAATGATGTGTCCATAGTGGACACGGGGGTGAAAGCAGAGTAGTGTCGAACTCCTATCCTACTCCGACCCGTCTTCCGTATTACATTGTAATATTTTTGTAAATATAATCCTTCGTCCACTCCGTATCGTAATACCACTCCTTGGGTAACGGCGGGTCCATCTTGGAAATGAAGTTATAGAAATAGCGCCCGAGTTCATAGCAGCGTGTACGGACCATAGCGTCGGGTTTCCGGTTTTTATCCGAACCTGTACACATCTCCCAATAACAGAAACACGCGAAGACGTGTAAAAAGAATTTATATTCTCCGACCAGGATAACAAACTGGTCGGTTCTTTTTTGGAAATTTATTTCTTCTTTGTCGATGACGTCTGGCGGCGTCATATAAAGGCCAGTAACGGCGGTTTCGTTATCCTCAACCCGCAAAATTCTAGGGATTTCGCTTTCATCTTCGTAACCCATTTCTGCAAATTCGATTGCCACTTTCGCCGGTTCTTTGAATTGAGCCTTCCCCTGCTGCACCCACTTAAAGTCGCCGGGCTTAAGACGTAGCCTGTCGATGTTAATATGGAAGTGGTCAAAGTAGGGATTGTATTTAGATACAGTGTTGCCGATAAAGAAGCACCTTACACCTTCCCTTTTTCGCACAATGGTAGACAGCAGGGAATTAAATTTGTCGATTTCCCCATCCATGTACTTAGTTGGGTCTAACAAACTGAATTCCTCAACTAAGATATTATTAGTATAAGGATATTGGTTTGATTTATATTTCTGTTCTGTGCTCAAAGACATTACTTCGCCAATGACCTGTTTTTTCTTTTTGTTGTCGTAGTCTATCATAAGGTAATAGGGAGAATCGTACTGAACATAACAGTTATATCGCTCTTTTAACACCTGTGATACATAGTTATTTGTAAAATAGTTTGCTACATACTTATCCTGCATATCGAAAATGTACCGTACAATGCGGGCAAATTGATTTCCGTTCCTTACATAGTCCTCAACTAAGCGAATTGCCATATCGGACGATTTACCGTTACTGCGCCCGCCGACCGTGAAACAATAATCTGCGTCACATCCCCACATACGTTGCATGCTATGGTATTTCATATATACACCTCAAGTTCTATGTAATGATTAGTCAGTTCGTTTCGTACGTACGCTATAACCTTTTTATTTAGATATTCGGCGGGGATTTTAGACACGTAAGTTAAACGACCTTTTTCGAGAACAATTTGGTTTTTGCTTACGACTGTTATAATGCGGCACACTACCTTATATCCATATACAATAAAGCTATTAAGTAAATTCGCAACTGTCATAACACACCCCTCCTTATTCCTTGTATTCTAAAATATATTGATATATGTGGTTGCGCTATTAATCACTCTTATTTTCCTGCCTAAGTATTCGTCCGGTACATACTCGGATTCTCCTCTATAAACCACCTGATTATTAAATTCGGCATCAAATATACAAATTCTAGCGGTTGCATACATGTGCTTTATTAACTCTTTAAGTTTCATTAGTAAACCTCACTCTCTAAAATAATAGCTATTCTTGACGTTTCACTGTCAATCGCGTGCACTATTCTATTCATATACAATCCCGGAATACTACATACTTCACCTGCATAGGCTGAATAACAATTAAAACCGTCGTTAGAATCATATATGCAAACCTCGGCTGTGGCATACATAATGTCCGTCAGCTCTTTTAATTTCATTGGTATACCTCCATATCCTGTTGCATCATGTAAACATAAATATCAGGCACTTCTAATTTTCCATCTGTAATAAAATACTTGCCGTCTTTCCTGGTAACTGTTAACGGTTCAACCCCCTCGAAAGTGCGTCCTTGTGTTTTGTCGCACAAACTTTGATAGTCTCTGTTTACGACACTATCCAGCGACATAATAGCAAAAGGGACCCTTGTTAGAGTTGCGCCGGAATAGTATGTTTCTGTAATGGTAGTTCCTAGATGGTCTGTTAGATTATGGTCAGACGGTTTCTCTTCATTAAAGTATTTAGGAATTAACTTATCTGTACTATCAGGCGATACATACATATTAGGTTTAAAATAATATGCTGTCTGCTTTATAGCTTCATTTAGTTCGCTGAACTTTAGATTTCGTTGCAGATTATCAGTAAGGAATCCGGCATACATTCTTTTAGGAAGCCCTGCTATCGTCACACGGCATTTAGGGTTGCCATTCTTATCCTTTTCAAAATAGATATAACGTTTGCTCCCCAGAGACTTAAATGCTAAATACACCTCTTCACAATCATATTGCCCTATTTCTGGAAATTCAGAATCAACGCCGCCTGTCATGTCATTGAAAGTGTCTACTACAGTTTCAAAGTTTCTATTACCAGGAACGACACACTTACAACTATCAGTATCCCAGTAAATAGGCGTGCAGCCTTGTTTGAACGCATAAAGGGAAAATTCACATTCCCATAGACGCACAATAGAAGTGACAATAATGCCCCAAAGATAATTAGTTCCGTCTTTTGGATTTCTAATATCATCCTCTACCCTTACAACCTCTTTCTCTTCATTATATTGGTATCCGGCCCGAATGATGTGCATTACCATTATGCCGTACAGCCCATTTAGTTCCGCCTTACGCTGAAACAACAACATATTCAGGTATTGCAATCCGTCTTCATCGGCCATAGACTCAACGTGCTGCACTTCTTCATTGTCGACGTCCTCTATTTTCTGAAATTCTGATTGCCAGTCTTTACCTTCGGTGTATAGCTTGATAGTTTTCTTCATCACATTTTTGGCTTTGTAGGTATACTTTACAGAGTTAAGCCAAAACTCTGGCAACCTCTGTATATCATATCCCACTATCAATTTATAGCAAGATTCTATATTGAATTTATAACACTTCCTCCATGTCGCCAAGTCGATAGATGAACAACAAATTGTCAGCTCTTCGGCTTCCAACACCTTACCATTATCAATCAGGCAGTTCTTTGAAATGCCGGTGACTTTATGTATGCTAATCATCGGCATACAGAATTCGCCGTTTTCGTTCTTATAACGAATCGCTGATACGCCAGTCAGCTTAACTTCACAAATGAAAAAGGCTTTAAGTTTTGACCGTGTATATTTAGCCAAATTTCCCTGGTAAGTCTGCAACATAAATTCTAGCCTTTGCAAATCAGGAGCTACTTCCTTTAGCTTTCTTGGATACCATTCACATAGCATAGCACCGGGATAAGCGCTTGTAAGGTCTGCCGACCCGACATTGTAATACAAGTTCCCTTGCGCGAATATGTTACAATGCGAATACCCACCGGAAAAGCACTTTTCAAGAAAACTTGCTATATCTTCCAATTCAAAATCGGAAAAAACTTCACCGGCAATATTTACAGCGTCGTCAAATAGTGTTGTCGCTTCTTTTTGTTTACGAGGTTTTCTCCTGTCTCTTTTAGCGTGAATTCGGTGGCCGTTTACCTTGTTAATCGCACTGTTCCCTTTCAGACCTGCGCGAATCATCATTGTAGCGGTCAGCGGCGGGTTGCTTATATGCGCATATCCGCCATAGCTTAGGCGCTTCGCCCAGGCTCCTAGCGTAATTAAGGTGTCGTTCGCGTTATACTTATAATCTTCATCTGTTAAAGGCGTTTGGCTGTGTCGCTTAACGTCGTAGTCATATTCAAGTTTTTCAAAACCGTATTTCCCGGCATTATTTTTCAGACTACCCAACCCAAAAATGCGCGTTGCGTCCAGAAATACCAGATTCCCGGCTTTAATGCTCATAATGTTATGACGGCCTTCCAATACTGTTGGATAGTCGGGGTCGTAGTTTTTACGAAAGAATTCGCAGTTCTTTTGAATGTAAGACCATTCAAAAGACAAGTTATATACTAATACAAGGATAAGACAACCGGTAGTTTCTGCCGCTTCATTTACGTTGTCAAGCGCTAAGTCGAATTCGCTTAGCGTTCTACCTTGGCACACTTCACACACTTTTTCCAGGTCGCTATTATTGGCGCACTCCTTTAATTCGGTATATCCCCCGCCAGCCAAGGACCAGACATATACACTTGAGGCGTCGTCTTCCCAAGTAGTTGTTTCAATATCGAATGATAACAGATAATCACTGTATGGAGCCTTCCTGCTTCTATTCTCTCTTTTGACGTATCCATTTTTAATTCCTTGGATAACGCCAAAGAGATTAGTCATGTAAAGTCAACTCCTAACATTCTAAGTAAATTAAAAGTTTCGTCACTGTTCAAAAATTCTTCGTAATCGCCGCTATTCTTAATCTGCTCAATGCGTTCAGCCGCCCTTTCCTGGCCTTCTATATATGCCATTTCCAACGCCCTGTAAGGGTCCCCGACTTGCTGTTTATATGCTTCCGCTATATCGTTTAGGTTAACGCCTAGACGTGCTAGCGCAGCTCTCAAAGTTTCATAGCTTTCAGGGTCGACGTTAGAGGTTTTGGCCCATATTGCATCGGAGGTTAGGGCCTTTTCAAGAGTTTGACGACCTCTTTCAACCCTAGCCTGTACACCTTTTGCGCTAGCTCTAATTCTAGGAGTTTGCCGCATGGCTGTGTCTGTCGATTCTCTGTATATGTTCTGTAGATTCAGGATGCTAGACGATAGGTCAGTTGCTCTGCTAACTCTATCCCTTTGCTGTTGTAACACATCAATAGCGCTTTGCCGGTACAGTTCATTGATATTAGAGGTGGCCGAACCTCTTCTCCTTAACGTGCGTTGCGCTTCTCTTAGCTCATATCTGCCCAAATATTCAACTGCTTGTGCTACTCTTTTTGCGTTCTCATTACCGTTCGCTATATCCTGTTGGAGATTCCAGCTATCGTAATAATCCAGGCCGTGTTGTGACGGTGCATATAATAGACCGGTTTTCTGTGCCCATTCCCAGCCATATTCTGCGCCGTATTGCTTAATAATTTGTCTCATCTTTTGTAACTTGGTGGCCATTTACCGAACCTCCTTTTATACCATATCTCATAAGCGGTGACTGTCATTCCCATTAGACTTTCAAGTTCGGCGCACCAATCGGATTTTAGGAATCTCACATCGTTCGCCTTAATGGCGGAAATAATAATTTCAGCGCCGAGATTCCAGTATGGGTCGCTGGAAAATTGGCGCTTGGTAATGTCATATCTTGCCATTTAATTACCCTCTGCCAAGCCCCTGCCCCGCTTGGTTAAGTCGCGGCCGACCTGCCAACTGTTGCTGCCGCGTCCTGTATTGTTATTCGCTATCGGCGGGCTGAATCAGAAGTTCAGCGTAGCCGCCAGCATTTTCAATGACTTTGCAGACGCAACCCTGGATTGAGATTTTGCGGGTAAAGCCGCTCAACGTCTGTTCGTCGTCGATGTCGATACTGATACTAGGGCTATATGTACCGTTACGCATCCAGATAGCGCCCTTCTCTACATCGAATTCGAGCCCAACGTTATCCGCAATATTAACGAATTTACGATTGCCTTTGCGGGTCTTGGCGGTAGCCTTCTTGGTTTTATTGTTCATATTAATCATTTTATGTCTCCCCCTTATTAGACGTTTTCGATATTATAGACGTAGTAGCCGCAACCGTTAGGGAATTTCTTGGCGGCGTCGGCGAAGCACTTGGCTTTTGCGGACTTGCTTTCAGCGCTAACGCCCGACAGGGTCATGTTGTGAATTTTCATGACAGGGGTTCCGTCTTCCTGGGGTTCGATAATGGCCACAGAATAGGTGACGGCTTTGCGGTGCTGGTCAAGCGCTTTAGCCTTTACCAGTTCTTCGCAGTCGGCGAAGCTGGCTTTTACTGCTTTACGCGCTTCGGCGGAGTTTTCCGCTTCGATTGTAACGGTGTTCAACAGGCCGTCTTTGTTGGCGTACTTGACTTCATACATTTTCATAATTTAGCCCTTTCCGACGCTGTTTTGCGTCTGTCAAAGTTTGTAGGCTGTCTCTTCGGTGCGTGGTCGCCTAGGCCGCGCAGACGCGGGGTTACCCGCGTTTCGACTTGTTACCAGAGGTTGCCGAGTCTCTTGCAGAGGGTTGCGACATTATGGTATGCTTCGTATTTACCCTTATCTCCTTTATACAAATACTCCATTACTTCACAGTGTTCCAAAATCTTTTTATATGCAGCCTTTTGCGGGTCTGGTTCGTCGCAAACCTCTGCCCATTTCATTGTTCCGTCTGGTTTAAGGTCGATGATGAATCTGCGCATTACTTCCGTTTTCAAACCTCCTTTGCGATATAAATATACAGATACCTAGACGTATGTGAGAACGAATCAAGCGCATAACCTAAATATTCTTCGGGGATTTGTTCATAGTGCCCACGAAAAGTATGTTATAATTACGGTCTACCAACTTAATAATAGTACCAGGGCCGAAATCGTTGAAAAGCGAATATAAATCCCTGATTGTCAATCTATACTTTTCCATTTTCTACCTATTCCTTTCTCAAGTCGTTCTCTTGCCCACGCCATAGCTAGGTTGTAGTGGATTACGGCGCGTTGCATTAAAGCTAATTCACTAGGCGGGGTTCCTCTTGCTTGGATGTAGGTTCCGTTGATAGTCATAATGTTACTCCTTCCTACTTTCTAACAGGTCGTCTTCATCTTCATAACCTAAGGCTTGAGCGATTGTATCACCGTCGAACCAAAAGAAGTCATTAACTTCCGTTTCTTCCATGCCGTCAGGGTAGAGTTCTTCCAACAATTCCTCTATAATATCAAACTCTTTTTCGGTCAAACATGCAGCTACATGTTTAGCGCCTGACCAAAATGAAAAATTCTTCAGGGATTCTTCTTTGTAAATAGTCATTTTAATCTTCCTTTCATCTGGTGCAAAATGCTAACTTCATAAATTTTCTTTCCTGAAAACGTATTTTGAAAGTGTACCGGTTCCTTTATCTATTAAGATGTTAGGCATTTTGTTAATTTCCCCGGCTGTTTCAATTTTATATCCATTTATCTTTGCCAAGTTGATAATATCGCGACACAATTCGACCAAAGTAGAATATTCCCTATCGCTAGTCAAATCTGTAAAATCAATATCTACAAATTCCCGTGTCACAATTTTGAAATATTGTACACGATATGTAGGGGTGTTCTCGCTTAATCTAACAACTGCCATTGCTTTACGCATTTTATACATCTCCTTTTGTCTTTTTGTTTGGCTTGTCTTCATCAGGTACAAAGTTGCCGTCTTTGCACGACGCGGCGGGGCCGCGTTTCGACTTGTTGTCGCCTTTTATTATTGCATTGCCATAAATAGTTGCTTAGCTGAACGATAGTCCTTGCACTCGATATATACGAATTTTCCATTTACCGTACCACATACGGCGTATTCGTCTTTATTAAAAAGTAAATTCTTATGCCTATGATTATTTTTAGCTCTATATAATCTGGACCCGTTAGAGCTGCACACGGTATAAGAGTTCATAGTTATAAAATTTTCTTTTTCGATAGTAATAACGCTTTTCATTTTTCAATCTTCCTTTCTATGTCTATAGTATACAGGGTAATTATGAACTGGGTATGAACAAAGGGTTACAAAAGTGTAACAGTTATAGAACCCGGCTATACCCGACAATACCCGGCGATACCCGGCGATAATATGAGGTGCTAACCTCTCTCCTTTCTATGTCTATAGTATACAGGGTAATTATGAACTGGGTATGAACAAAGGGTTACAAAAGTGTAACAGTTATA
>CALUOV010000219.1 GCA_944322275.1 uncultured Bacteroides sp.
TACACAAACAATTTCAAAAACTTTTTTTTAAAAAAATCTCCAAACATATCATCAAATGACTGATTTACAGATTTATATAACAAAAAAAGACTTCTCCAACAGAAAGATAAAAGGATGAACAGATACACCATATTGTATATGATCATTACAATATCCCCTTGGAGGACGGAAGCTCATAATGATAAATATCCCGCCGGACGGCCATCTTCAAGGCACGAGCCAATGCTTTGAAGATGCCCTCTATTTTGTGATGTTCGTTAGTCCCATCGGCCTTGATGTGGAGGTTCATCCGAGCCGCATCGCTCAGCGACTTGAAGAAATGAAGGAACATCTCGGTGGGCATCTCCCCTATCCGCTCGCGCTGGAAGCTGGCCTGCCACACCAACCAAGGACGTCCGCCAAAGTCCAGGCACACCTGGCACAAACAATCGTCCATGGGCAAGGAATAGCCATAACGCTCAATGCCCCGCTTGTCACCCAAAGCCTTGTACAGGCATTCGCCCAAAGCCAAGGCCGTATCCTCGATGGTGTGGTGCTCGTCCACGTGCAGGTCGCCCTTCACCCGGATGGTCAGGTCTATCCCCCCGTGCTTGCCTATCTGCTCCAGCATATGGTCGAAGAAGCCCAGCCCCGTGTGGATGTCGCACCGGCTCGTCCCGTCCAAATCGAGGGAAACATATACATCCGTCTCGTGCGTCACCCGGTGCACCTCCGCCCTACGTTCGCCCGCAAAAAGGAAGTCGGCTACCCGGTCCCAATTTTTTGTGGCCAAGGCACATACCGCTTCTAACTCCGGACTCAGCACAGACTTGTCCTCTTGAAGCAAGATGGCGCGGCATCCCAAATTCTTGGCCAGCTCCACGTCCGTAGGACGGTCGCCTATCACGAAGCTGCCCGCCAGGTCGTACTCCGGATTATCCAGGTATTTGGTGAGCATCCCCGTCCGAGGCTTGCGTGTGGGGGCGTTGTCTTCGGGGAAGCTCCGGTCGATGCACACGTCATCGAACGTGATGCCTTCGCCTGCCAAGGTGCGCATCACGAGGTTGTGCACAGGCCAAAAGGTGTCTTCGGGGAATGAGCTTGTGCCCAGTCCGTCTTGGTTGGTCACCATAACGAACTCAAAATCGAGCTTGCTACGGATGAAACTCAGGTTGCGCATCGCTTTGGGATAAAACTCCAGTTTCTCGAACGCGTCTAACTGATAATCGACGGGCGGCTCGATGACCAACGTCCCGTCCCGGTCTATAAATAATATTTTTTTCATAAACATAATGTGCTAATGTGCCGATGTGCCAATGTGCTAATGGGCTAATGGGCTGCGTTCTATGGTATTAGCACATTAGCATATTAGCACATTGATAAATTAAACATACTTCTGCAAAGCCTCCAGCAGTTTTTCATTCTCCAGGCGGGTGCCTATCGTGACACGCAGGCAATTGCCGCAGAGGGACACCGAGTGGCGGTTGCGCACGATGACGCCCCGGCTCACCAGATAGTCGTAGATGGCGCACGCATCGGTGACACGGGCCAAGAAGAAATTGGCGTCGGAGGGGAAAATGCGCTCCACGCAAGGCAGGGCGCGGAAACGTTCCTCCAACCAAGCGCGTTCGGCCTTCAGCGTCTTCACCCAACGGTCCACCTCATAATGGCGGAGCACCATCTCGGAGGCCTGCTTCTGCGTCAGCAGGTTCACGTTATACGGATATTTCACTTTATTGAAGAGGGCGATGATGTCCTCGGAGGCAAAGGCCATTCCCAAGCGGATAGCCGCGCATCCCCACGCCTTGGAGAAGGTTTGGAGCACCAGCAGGTTGGGATATTTCGCCAAGTCGTGCAAGAAGGAACGCGCCTCGGAGAAATCGATGTACGCCTCGTCCACGATGACGATGCCTTCGAACTCCCGGAGCAGCCGTTCTATCTCCTCCCGGCACAGGTTGTTGCCCGTGGGGTTGTTGGGCGAGCAGAGGAACATCAGCTTGGTGTGTTCGTCGGCCATCGCCAAAAGGTCTTTCGCCTTAAATTGGAACTGGCTGTCCAACAACACCTTGCGATAGGCCACTTCGTTGATGTCCGCACACACTTGATACATCCCATAGGTGGGGTCGATGGCCACCACGTTGTCCACACAAGGCTCGCAAAAGACGCGATAGGCCAAGTCGATGGCTTCGTCACTCCCGTTGCCCAAAAAGATATTCTCCACGGGCACGCCCTTGATTTTGCTGATGCCTTTCTTCAAGTCTCGTTGCAAAGGGTCGGGGTATCGGTTGTTCGGATTGTTATAGGGATTCTCGTTGGCATCGAGAAAGACGGAAGCCGCGCTCCCGTTATACTCGTCGCGCGCGGAAGAGTATGGTTTCAGCTTCCAGATATTGGGTCGCACTAATTCTTGTAAACTTTTCATAACATACAATTATATAAATGATAATTTATGTGCGCGGAGCGCACAATTGACAATTGATAATTGACAATTAACAATTAGCAATTAGCAAATACAATGAATCGGATATTGATTAGCAAATCATTGTCAATTGTCAATTGTTAATTGTCAATTGCGGCCTCCGGCCGCTAAATTCCCATTTACCTCTCCAGCTCCGCCAACCGCACTGTGACGGCATTCTTGTGTCCGTCCAGACTTTCGTTGGCGGCCATCAGCTCGATGGCGGGGCCGATGCGCCGGAGGCCTTCGGGACGTATCTCCTGGAAAGTCATCTTCCGGACGAAGCTGTCCAGGCACACGCCGCTATACGCCTTGGCGTAGCCGTTGGTAGGCAGGGTGTGATTGGTGCCCGAAGCATAGTCGCCCGCGCTCTCGGGGGTGAGCGGGCCTAAAAAGACGGAGCCGGCGTGGGTGACTCGCTCGGCCAACGTGGCGTAATCCTCGGCCTCGATGATGAGGTGTTCGGGGGCATAGTCGTTGGTCATCTCGATGGCCTCGTCCATATCGCGCACCACAATCAGCTTGCTATTGGCCAGCGAACGGGCGGCTATCTCCCGGCGGGGGAGAACGGCCAACTGACGCTCTACCTCGTCGCGCACGGCCAGTTGAAGCTCCTTGGAGGTGGTCACGAGGATGGCTTGGCTGTCCACCCCGTGCTCGGCCTGGCTCAGGAGGTCGGAGGCCACAAAGACGGGATTGGCCTTGGCGTCGGCCAGCACTTCCACTTCGGAAGGTCCGGCAGGCATATCGATGGCCACGTCACGCAGGCTCACCAATTGCTTGGCCGCGGTGACGTATTGGTTGCCGGGGCCGAATATCTTATATACCTTGGGGACGCTTTCCGTGCCGTAAGCCATCGCGGCTATAGCCTGCACGCCTCCTGCCTTGAACACCCGGCGCACTCCGGCCACACGGGCGGCCACCAGCACGGCGGGATGCACTTTGCCCGAACGGGAGGGCGGCGTGCAGAGCACCACCTCGCGGCATCCGGCTATGCGGGCGGGCACGGCCAGCATCAGCACGGTGGAGAACAAGGGAGCCGTCCCGCCGGGGACATAAAGCCCCACGCGCTCGATGGGCACCGCCTTTTGCCAGCAGGTGACACCGGGCTGGGTCTCCACCTTGCGTGGCTCGAAACGCTGGGCGGCGTGGAAGGTCCCGATGTTTTCTGCCGCCAGGCGGATGGCTTCTTTCAGCTCTCCGCTCACCAAGGCTTCAGCCTCGTCAAACTCTTGTGGGGTCACCTCCAACGATTCGAGACGTACTTTGTCAAATTGCTCCTCATATCGGAGCACGGCCTTGTCGCCCTCGGCACGCACGGCGCGGATGATGTCGCGCACGGTGTCGAACAGGCTTTCGGTATTCATCACAGGGCGTTTCAAGAGTTCCACCCATTTCGATTTTTCAGGGTAATCTACAAGGATCATTTTAATGAAGAATTAAGAATGATGAATGAAGAATGGTGAATGATGAATAAGAAGGGAAATTGATTACTCCAAATTCTTCATTCCTAATTCTTCATTCTTCATTTAATTTATACAATCATTTTCTCGATGGGCAACACCAGGATGCCTTCGGCGCCAAGGGCCTTCAGCTTGCCGATGATTTCCCAAAAACATTTCTCGTCCAGCACCGTGTGGACGGAGCACCAGCCTTCTTGCGCCAGGGGCATCACCGTGGGGCTTTTCATACCGGGCAGCAGAGCGACGATGGCGTCCACCTTCTCACGCGGGGCGTTCATCAGGACGTACTTCTTGTCCTCGGCGGTCTTGACGGCATCGATGCGGAAGAGGAGCTCGCGCAGGATTTCCTGCTTCTCCGCGCTCATCTGCTTGCACCCGATGAGCAGGGCCTCGGAGCGCATCACCACCTCCACCTCCTTCAGGCGGTTGCTCACCAACGTGGAGCCGGAGCTTACGATGTCGAAGATGCCGTCCGCCAGCCCGATGCCCGGCGACACTTCCACCGAACCCGTGATGACGTGTATCTCCGCCCGCACGCCCTGCTCCTTGAGGTAACGTGCGAGGATGCCCGGATAGGACGTGGCTATCTTCTTGCCCTCAAACCAGCGCACGCCGGGATAGTCCACGTCCGTGGGGATGGCCAGCGAAAGGCGGCACTTGCTGAAGCCCAGACGCTTCACGATGTCAGCGTCTTCGGCACGCTCTTCAAACTCGTTCTCACCCACGATGCCCACGTCGGCCACGCCCGTAGCCACGGTCTGGGGGATGTCGTCATCGCGGAGGAAAAGCACCTCCACGGGGAAATTGGACGCCTGCACCAGCAACGTGCGCTTGGAGGTGCTCAGTTTGATGTCCGACTCTTCTAACAATTGCATCGTCTCTTCATACAGACGACCTTTAGATTGTACGGCTATTCTCAGCATACTCATATTCTTTATATATTTATTGTTATTATTGTAATTGTAATTGTCACACCCCGGAAAAACAAAGAAGGAAGCCACCGCAACGTTTCGGCCAGCTTCCTTCTGATGTATCTTTCTTTGTGTGTACACACATCCATCGCCCACCGAAAAGTCTATCCGTTGGAATAATGATGGTGATGATGATGTGCTGCAAAGTTTCTCATATTTCCGTCTTATTTTGCGGCAAAAATAAACTATTCACCACAAACTTCCAAGAATTTATCACGAAAAGTTTCATTTTCCTATCAAATCATCGAGTGAGACCTCTTCCGCAGCGACCTCGCAACAACGGAAGTACATCTCCCGCTCGGCTTTCTCTTTCGGGAAGGTGAAGTAGGTGCAAAGAGCTTCTGTGCAAAGCTCGCCCCGGTCGTTGTAGAGGCGTGCCTCCACCAGGGCCAGGTTGCGCTTCTGCTCACGCAAGGACGCGCGCAGCAACAAATATCCACAGTCCGTTGAAACCGCCTTGCGGAAACGAGTTTCCATCTTCGAAGTCATGCCCGCGGTCTGCAATTTGCGGAAGACCGTCCAGCCGCATATCTCGTCCAACAATACGGACTGTACCCCGCCGTGCATCGTATGCAGAAAGCCTTGATAATGCGGGTCGGGTTTCCAGACGCTCACCACTTCGTCTCCGTCCTCGTAAAACTCCATTTTCACCCCGTATTCATTCGCGGGCGAGCAGCCGAAGCAATAATATCCTGCCAGCTTGTCCCAAGGATTGATAATCTTCTTCATGTGTGTATCGTTGTTTTATAAGAAACTTCATTCGCCCACAAATGTAGCAAAATAATTCAGAACTTATACACACAATCCACCCCGAAAATGTTCTTCTTCGCGTCCCGCTCCCACTGGCGGCAATAGAATACATCGGCCTCCCAACGCTCGGAGAAAAGCGGCAGAGTCAGCCCCGCCCGATAGCGCATGCGCGCCACATCGAAACGCTCGCCCCGCCCCAGGCCGTTGTACATCTCCACCGAAGCGTAGGGCTCCAGCTTGCAGCGGCGGATGTCATAGGCCAACTTCAGACGTGAGCGCAGGCGGAATTCCTTCTCCTCGGCGTTCCACGTGTGCTGAAAGCGTTCGCGCAGGCTCACCTTGACGCGCATCCATTTCCCCGAAAGCGTCCCGTCGGCGTGATAGCGATGGCGGAACTTCCAGCCCTCGTCGCCACGGTTGCGATAGTGCACTTCGTAGCCAGCCCCCAGCTTGAGACAGGGTAACACCTCGTACTTGGCGGCCACGTCCAGCCCCAAACGGTCGGTCGTGCCCACATCCTGCTTGGTGCGCCACTCCAATCCGCCGGACACCTCCCAGCGTTCGTTTACCTCGTATTGCGTCCCCATCTTCAGCCATGTGGTGTTGTCGGCCTCCTGTGCGGACACCCGTAGGGAGAAGCAGGCCAAGGCCAGCGTCAGACCCATCAAAAAGCGGAAATTCTTCATTTTGTCTACTCTGTTCATATGTTCAGGCAGGCGAAGATAAGGGGCAATTCTGTAATCATTCTGTAATATGTCTCAGAGAGAGGGGTCACTCTCCCGTTTCTTCTTCCTCCTCTTCTTCTCGCGGCAACAGCCGGGGCGAGATGCGCTTCTTAGGCGTGAGGCTCATGCCACGCAGCTGCTCGGCCTGACGGATGACATTGCCGGGGCCTTGCGAGAGCTGGCTTGTGGCACGGTCGTAGTCCTTCTGAAGGGCCGAGAGGCGGTCGCCAATGGAGAGAAACGTATCCGTGAAGCCCGCTATCTTCTCGTAGAGAGCCGTGCCGCGGCGGATGATGTCCTGCACGTTCTTCACCTGATACTCTCGCTTCCACAAGTCCAGCGAGAGGCGCAGAGCGCTGATGAGGTTCGTGGGGCTCATAAGGACCACTTTCCGGCGGTAGGCATATTCCCACAAGGCGGGGTCGGTCTGCACGGCCAGCAGGTAAGCGCCCTCGGTAGGGATGAACATCATCACGAAGTCGGGCGCGTGGAGGTCGTAGCGCGAATAGTCCTTGCGGCTTAGCTCGTCGATGTGGGCGCGGACGGAGGCGAGGTGCGCCTTCTGCTGGCGAGCCTGCTCGTCACGGTCGGACGCGGCGGTATAGGCGGCATAGGCCGTGAGTGAGACTTTGGAGTCGATGATCATCTCGCGGTCGTCGGGATAGCGCACGATGATGTCGGGCTGCATCCGCTGGCCGCTCTCGGCGTTGACCAACGTCTCGCCCCGCTCGTCCTTGAGGAACTCCTGGCGAAAGTAATGCTCGCCCTCCAGCAGTCCGCTGGCTTGCAGGATGCGCTCCAGGATGGCCTCGCCCCAGTCGCCCTGCATCTTGGCGTCGCCTTTCAGCGCACGGGTCAGGTTGTTGGCCTCCTCGCTCAGGCGTTGGTTCAGCTCCACCAGCTCCTTGATGCGCTCGCTCAACGAGAATCGCTCCTTGGCCTCGTCGCCATACACCTGCTCCACCTTGGCGCGGAAGTCCTTCAGATTCTCGCCCAAGGGACGCAACAAGTGGCCTATCTGCTCGGCGTTGATGCGCTTGAAGTCCTCCGTGCGGCTTTGGAAAATGCGGTTGGACAGGGCTTCGAATTCGGCGTTCATCCGCTGGCGCAAAGCCTCGTTTTCCTCCTTCAAGCGCTGGCGCAGGGCTTCGGCATTCTCCCGCTCGCAAGCCGCGCCACGCCGGGCATAGAGATAGCCCGCAATGGCTCCCACGGCCAATCCGGCCACAAGGGCAAGTATGACTACAGCCTGTATCACTCCGTCAGCACTTCGTTACCGTCCGGAGTTATCAATATCTGGCTCTCCCACTGGGCAGAGGGCTGACCGTCAGCGGTGAAGACGGTCCATCCGTCGTCCTCGTCGATGAACACCTCGTAAGTGCCCATATTGATCATCGGCTCGATGGTGAACGTCATACCCGGCACGATGAGCATACCCGTGCCGCGGCGTCCGAAGTGCTCCACGTCAGGCTCTTCGTGGAACTTCACACCGCATCCGTGCCCACACAAGTCGCGCACCACGCTGTAGCCGTTCTTCTCGGCGTGCTCCTGAATGGCGGCACCCACGTCGCCCAAGCGCGTCCAAGGCTGGGCCATACGCACGCCTATGTCGCGGCACTCGCGGGCGACTTCCACCAAGCGGCGCATCTCGGGGCTGACGTTGCCTATGAGGAACATACGCGAGGCGTCAGAGTAATAGCCGCGGTAGATGGTGGACACGTCGACGTTGACGATGTCGCCGTCACGGAGCACTTCGCGCGTGCTGGGGATGCCGTGGCACACCACGTCGTTGATGCTGACGCAGACGCTTTTGGGGAAGCCCTCGAAGAGGAACGGGGCGGGTATGGCGTCGCGGTCGGTGGTGAAGCAGTACACCAGGTGGTCGATGTCGGCGGTGGTCATCCCCTCGCGGATGTTCTCGGCCACGTAGTCCAGCAGGGCGGTGTTGATGCGTGCGCTGGCACGTATGCCTTCCAATTGTTCGTGCGTGCGCAACAGGTTCCGTTGAGGAAGGCGGACACCCTCGCGCTTGTATTGTTGTATCTTGGCCTCTACTTCATCGGGGTAGCCTTTGGGGGTGAAGCGGGCGTTTTTCATCAGTCTTTTCATCGTTCGTTTTCTCTTAAAATCGTATCGTAAATATACGCAAAGGTACGTCTTTTTTTGTAAATGCCATATTTATCCTGTATAAATCAGTCAAAGAACACGCTGTTCTTTTTGTACTGCCGGCGGCTGCGATGCCGCTTGCTACACCATAATTATATATATTCAATGAGTAAGTGCACAATTAATTATATAATACGCCTCCACCCGTGCCCGGATGTTCTCGCGCAGGCATTCCTCGTAGAG
>CALUOV010000220.1 GCA_944322275.1 uncultured Bacteroides sp.
TCAGAAGGCTGACCATCGATTACGAATTCCTTGCTGAAACTGCGGAAGCTATGGTACAGCTTGCATTCATCCAAATCGTGCTTAACAAATTTATCGAATGAATGGGAAAGTACGAGAAAAACATACGACGCTACGGTTGTGATTTGCTTTCAAATTAGTATCTTTGAACCATTGAAAACAGCTGCAGGCCGCTGACGGCTTCGGAAATATGAGTTGTGATTTGCTTTCAAATTAGTATCTTTGAACCATTGAAAACAGCTTCGGATCCGCAGGCGAACTACCAGGCACAGTTGTGATTTGCTTTCAAATTAGTATCTTTGAACCATTGAAAACAGCGGAAATACGCATCAGCAAGGCCGCACGCAGTTGTGATTTGCTTTCAAATTAGTATCTTTGAACCATTGAAAACAGCTAAAACGAAAGACGATATGATACTGACATCGTTGTGATTTGCTTTCAAATTAGTATCTTTGAACCATTGAAAACAGCAAGGTAACACGGAACGAGATGTGCCCCGTGTGTTGTGATTTGCTTTCAAATTAGTATCTTTGAACCATTGAAAACAGCTTTGTGCCAAAGGAATTATAGCACGAGGAAGTTGTGATTTGCTTTCAAATTAGTATCTTTGAACCATTGAAAACAGCGGTGATGGAAGTAATATCCCAACCGACAATGTTGTGATTTGCTTTCAAATTAGTATCTTTGAACCATTGAAAACAGCTAATCTTCATTTCTATTCTTGGCGACTAACGTTGTGATTTGCTTTCAAATTAGTATCTTTGAACCATTGAAAACAGCCGGTCGGTGTCGAAGGGCAGGCGGCGGCCTGTTGTGATTTGCTTTCAAATTAGTATCTTTGAACCATTGAAAACAGCCAGCAGACGGGACGCGACATGCGCATCCTGTTGTGATTTGCTTTCAAATTAGTATCTTTGAACCATTGAAAACAGCGTATATACCAAGCAGTCTTACTTGCGCTTCGTTGTGATTTGCTTTCAAATTAGTATCTTTGAACCATTGAAAACAGCATGTGTATAATTATTATTATATTTATGTGAGTTGTGATTTGCTTTCAAATTAGTATCTTTGAACCATTGAAAACAGCACCTAAGAGTAAAATTCGATGCTATTGCTAGTTGTGATTTGCTTTCAAATTAGTATCTTTGAACCATTGAAAACAGCGCATAATTTATTATCGATTGATTCTCAGTAATTTAAAAGAAATATTAGAAAATAAAAAGGAAGTTGTTTTCAATAGGAATCCCGCTTGTTAAGGCGGGATTTCTTGTTCTAAAAGAGTTCTAATTGCTGCCCCAGAGTTTTTACCCCTTGAAGTTTTTTCCCATAAAATAGCTCTATTTGCCCGAACTGTTTGTCGGTAATACACATAATTCCGACCTGACCATAATCTGGCAAGAAAGATTTAACTCTTTTTATATGTACGGCCGCATTCTCACTGCTGGCGCAATGACGAACGTATATGGAGAATTGGAACATCGTAAAACCATCACGTTGCAGGTTCTTTCTGAAATCGGCATAAGCTTTCTTATCCTTCTTTGTTTCCGTAGGTAAATCAAAAAGAACCAGCACCCACATGACTCTATATTCACTAAAACGATCCATTATAATTCCGGATACACAATGCGACGGAGTTCACCCGAGAAACACTTATACAAAGATGCCGTAGTTTGCCCTACAGCAACCATCAAAGGACTTCGCTTTCCGCCTATTCGCACTTCAAGAGTCGGAATGGAAAGTAAAGAAGCTTTTAGTTCTTTGGTCAGCGAAACAGTCTCACCATACTGGTTATATAAATCAAAAACTAATTTGTCAACAAATGGTCGATAAGGCTCCATGATGTCATCAGCCAAGCAATAGGCATTGTATCTGTTATGATGATGAATACCCAATGTAGGCAACAAACCGCTGGTCACCAGTCCACGTGCCACCACGGCACGAAGAATGGCATAACCATAATTCAACAGATTATTGGGCGGAATGCCGTCACGGTCACGGGTAAATCCCTTCAAATCTGCAAACAATGTTTTCCAATAATAAGCTGCCGCACGGGCTTCCAGATTATCCGGATCACCGCTACGGACATCGCTTGCCCAAATACGCATACATTTTGCTTCCTCCTGTATGCAAACAGACAATCCGCCCGCCTGGTTATTGATTTTCGCTTGAATGGTTTGCTGCCACAACTGTTTTTTTAATGGTAAGGAGGCATCTAACTGCTTGCGGAAGCGTTCGTTCTGTGTCGTATTTCCGTAAAGCGGAAGCATTAGCCCGACAGGCATGCTCTTACTGTCACAAGTGATGAGGGCGCAATTATTTTCCAACAACGCCTCCATGACTCCGGAAGTAACCGTAATTTGTTTGTTGTCCAAGACTACAACTCCTAAATCCTCTATCGGTTTGGTCACTTCCGACTGACGTTTCATCGTTTCCGGAAGTGAAGTACTATTCTCCACTTCCGGGAGTTTGATAACCAATTGGGCATTGCGCAAAGACAAATAAGCGGGATTGCCGAAATACAAGGTTTTCTTTATCATAATGCTTCTGTTATATTTCCCAATCGGTCTACCTTTATGGGAATGCAGATTTCTTTAATCATTTCACCTGTTATTGCTCGTTGATTTTTTGACTGAGGACTACCTAAACCATATTCATTTTGAATAAAATTACCCTCTTTACAAAAAGCATTCGCAATTTCTTTGGACAAAGAAAATAAAATATTAGCAGAACTTTGAGGAACAAAATTTGCAGTAGAATCACTAGAATCAACAAGTTTGTATATGCGAGTGGTATTTAATGGATAAAACAATCTTCCACATTGTATTTCCTCTTCAGTAGGCACATAAACCAAATCATTCGGTGACAGCACAAACTTAGGCAAATTGCCATTCTCGTCTTCCGGTGCAGATAGCAAGCCTCGTTTCTGACGTTCAATGACAACATTCAACGGAATGGTAGCATAAGTCCTTTTTTTTATAATCCTACCATCTTTGTCTTCCTGTTCTGTCTCATAAACCGCAAAGAAAAGATTGGTTCCCTTAGCTGCCTCTACAAACTTGGAAGACTTATTACCTGTCTGACCAACAGCAAACTTATCGGCTTTCTCATACACACGTACTTTATAGATAGGCTGATGCCACTTGCCATTATTCAAAGAAATAATATTCCGGTTCATTTCTTCAATGCCTTCGGGCGAGAAAGCTTTCTCCGCATCACCACCATTCGCTTCCAAATGACGTAGCAAAATCTTTCGGATACCCGTATCGGTTACACTCCCTTCTACCTTCTTTTTATCGAAACTTGTATCCAATGGCTTGCGTACGGCAAAGAACCTGTCTTTTGTTTCTTTCGAAAAGTAGTAAACTTTTATCTTTTTCAAGTCAACATCTTGCCATATATCCTTATTATCTTCGAAATACTTTTTTATCTGTTTTTCATTGAAGCCTTGTGACAACAGTTCTTTCATTTTCCCTTTTAAATCCTTCTCTACTATTGTTTTCGGATTTTTCATCGCCTCTTTCAAAGGAACAGTCTTTATATCCCGAAGATTGACTTCGCCATACACGGTCTCTTTATGCATAGACTTGCGAATAGCCCAACTGTCACCTTGTTTTTGTGGAACGATTTTCTTTTTCCCGTCTTCATAATGCTGATAATAATTCGTTGTCTTGTTAATGACACGCAAGTTTTGCTTGAAGCTGACAATGATATCCTGCAAGGCCATGTAAACATCCTGCGTAAAAGTGTCCCATGGTTTCTTTACGAGCCAACGATAATTACCCTTGTCATCCATCTTCTGCTTGTCGCAAAGCAACCGCTGCAAGTCATAACGGGATATTTCCGCACCTTTGCTTGCAGATTCGTTATTCAAATAGTTCACAATATTGCGGGTGGCACAAGCGATGACAATGGCATCCATCGCATGATGGCGATGATCTATGCGCTTCTTGTTGAATCCCTTTTGCAATTCCAATGGCATTGCGGGAATTACCTTGTTATCCGTATTGACTGAGGTAAAACGGGTCGTTCCGGTCAGTTCGTTCAAACGCAGGAAACGCGGAAGTATGATCTTATTCCATACATCGTTAACGCCCCAATCCTTTTTCAGCCTGTCTGTAACATTCCCTGTGCAGACAATCACATTTTTGGATGTATCTTCCTGTTCATCTTCTTCACGTACGATATTGGAGAGCAAAGATTTAATCAACTTGCTGATGTATCGGCTATCGTTCAGCTGGCGTGCGATAAACTGCTCCGGAATGTCATCCATCAACAGTTTTTTCTTCTTAACAGGATTACGAGAATAATTGTCCTTTACAAACTGCTCATAAGCCTCGACAGACTGAATTTTTACTGTTCGTCCGAAACTTAACGGAACAATCTGCCCATGTTTTTCTTTTATGAATTCATAACCCAAGGAATTTCCTTTCAGCTTGTTAACCTCGGCCTCACAAATTACTTTATTACTGAATGAATCATCAAAATAACGAGCCTGTGGAATAATATGCTCTATCTCATAAGCCGGTGTGAACAATTTACCTAAAGGGATTATTTCACCGGTATATGGAGAACGGTATTTCTGTTCCAACCAGCATTTGTAACGCAACACTTCAGAAGTAGTGGGACGTTTCTTTACATCACTTTCATTGAAATTCTTTATAATGGTAGCTATCTCATTATCCACTTCTTTCACGCTGTTCAATACCCCCTCTTCGTAAATCCTCAACAAGTCCTGTTGGCTTGGAGAATAAGGACGCACATTCTCTATTTTAAATTCCGGATTCATAAATTCCGTAAGTAAAGCCTTGATCCGAAGGTTAGTGTTCTCATTTTCCAGTATATTCTGAGTCATTCTTCTTCGTTTGTCCGCAGGATTTTTCATCTCACGCCCCAATTCCACATGGATTTCATCAATATGTCCCACTTGCTTCCATATATCGCGGACTGTACGCAATGTTTCCAAAATGACTTGTTCTACGATGGGATTATGAAGAGAGTGTTGTTTAAAACTCTTCAAAAAATCATCAATATCAGAAGGATTTTTCCACCGTTTAATATCTTTTGCCTCAGAATGCCGGTCGTAAACCACATAACACGCCAGCCAAAGCGGAAGACCTCTAAATGAAGACACATTGGTCAGATGAATAGATTTTTCACGCACGCGTGTACGAATATCTTCTGCATATTCTCCGGATATGATTTTATCTATTCGATTACGCGTGTGTTCATCTATATCATCTTCATTCCAATATTTTCCCATCCGCATCAATGGCAACAATTTCTTAATCGCTTTAGCGGAATAAGAGCCATAATCCTTGGGAAAAGGAGGCGTGTTTTGAAACTGTGCGACGAAAGACTCTCCAAGACCCTGTTTCTCGGCAAACGAGGTTAAAGCTTTCTTCAATTCCTCTTTATCAGAAATGGAATAGAGAATATGCCACAACGCTTCCTCCCTTTCGCGCGTCAAGAAACCGGAGGCTATGCCTGCCTTCTCCAAACGGGCAAGAATGACAGAACGTGTTTCATTACATGGATATGATTTATCTTCCACATAATTCCAACGATAGTTGGACAGTTCATTTTTCTTCAAGCCGAAAAGAGGACATTTAAAAAAAGCATCTTGTTTAATGCTCTTTTGCGAGTTAAACCAATCAAATAAATTCGTATAATCCGCCTCATTTTGAAGGAAATCGGAAGTTACATCAACATCCAAACACATTTTCCCATTTACCGTCTTTTCTTTTTGATAGATACGTAAATTGGAAAGGAACTGCCACAAACGGAAATCCTGAAACAAAGGATGAGACTTGGCTATACATTTCGGACTGTATGGCTTAATTTCTCCGGTTTCTTTGTCAATACATGTATATGATTCATACGGACAATCTGCTATCAAGGACTTCTTACTCTTCAACGGACGCTGATAGAACAGTATGTCATCCATAAACAGATAAATCAAATCACGGCTACTTATCAGGTTGCGATACGCATCATTCTGTGAATACAACTCAGTGATACAAGCTTCATACAAAGTTCTGTCTTGAAACTCCGGGTGGAACTCTTTTTGTTTCTCCAGTATCTGATGCAATTCCTCCTTATAATATTTACGTTCAATGGTACGAACCAATTTGCCACGAATTTTCTGTTTGGGCATTTTCAGCAGCGTATCATAGATATAAGTCCCAACCGTTTTCCCTGAAACGTCCAAATCATTTTGTGTTTTTGCTTTAATCAACTCCCATTGTTCATCCCACTCTTGTCCGGTTGGAATCCTAAACCTACAACTGAGTTCGCCTGTCTCATCATATTTATCTTTCCCGTCTTTGTCTATATCTACGGTAACAATAATATCTTTCTTTTGCCCTATCCAGTCCGGCATTTCTTTCCTAAAAATCTTTCCACTTGCCCCGTTGGCCAATGTGACCACAAGTACTTTCATCCCTTTATAAAGTTGCCCTGTATCCACTATGTCAGTTACAATCTGACTTTCAAAATACTGACGGGTCTTGGAAGGACGCTCCTGTTCTTGTTCCTCGCGCAACTGATAATATCCTCGTTTCTGATTAAAGTTCAGCAAAATCCATGCTAATTCTTCTTTTTGTATCTTCTGCGTCAAAGCCTTTTTACGCAAATAGTAAATGGTCCAATCGTATGGCACTTTTTGTCCTTTAGACAACAATTCAGGTTGGTTCTGATAGAAGTCAGCTAACATTTCCTTAAAAGATTCTTGGAACAAAAAATGGAAATGTCCTTCTTCATCTTTATACCAAGGTAATTTAGGTTCATTACCGATTATAAATTTTCCATAACGGTCTATCTGTTGTGCATAGTGCTTAGGCAAGAAACCCAATAGAGATAAGACGCGCAACAATCTGTCCCGACGCAAATTAGCACGCTCATATAACCGGCGTATGCTGCGACTTTTTGTTCGGTCTGCTGTTTGCGATATCGTATTTCCCTTGTCAAAGTCACCTAACATCGCAGCATCCATTGGAATAATCCGACTTCCTTTACAAACGATTTTCTCTAATACATACCCTGCACTTTCATGTTCCGAGGCTCTAATTACCGCCCAACCAATGCTATTGGTACCTAAGTCTAATCCTAATATGTTTCTCTGGTACATAATTTTATATTTTTTCCCAAAGATAATATTTACAAATTAAAAGTCATTCGTCAAAGAGAATAAATTTAAAAAATTTGTTTATTCAGTTCATTTTCTCTGCAATAATTTGTCTTTTCCACTTTTTTAATTACCTTTGCGGTACTAATTTGAAGCAAATCACAATAAGGATTATTCCGTTGTGAAAACATTAGGTTCCCTCGTCCTTCAACGGGGGATTTTTATTTGTATTCTTGAAACAAGTATAGGTCAGCAATACAAAATTATGGGAATGATAAGAGTGTCTCTCCTGTTTTTCTTAAACACATAGGGATATTTCCTTAAATAGCATAAAATTAGCCAACTAATTCATACAGGAATGTGGCGGAATCCTACCAATCCTATTACGCCAATAATGCCGACAGAAAATCCTGTACGGAATATGGAATATCCGCATCCTTTGTGCGTAAGGGAGGGGCGGCAAAGAATGAACCTTTGAGGAAGGTTCTCAGAAAGTGAACTCTCAAGGGAGAGGGCCACCCGGCTGGAAGGCAGCTTCGGCACACAGAAGCAGCATTACTCGCTCTCAAGGATAAAGGCACGGAATAGGAAGACGGAAATCCAGTGGATCTTCTTCGAAATACATACGACAAATGCCGTACTGATGATTGAGAAGATCAGGAAAAGAATGGTTAAAGCAGCATGATATTTTCCTACCGGATAAGTTCAAGCGGGAAAACATATAAAGATTACAATAAAAATGGTATAGGAAGTGATTATAGCCTATCATCCCCCATATGCCATATTACGTCTTAGGGGCATTTACTGAATATTCCTAAGTAATAATACTAAAAAAAACCGACACGTCAACTTGACGATGCCGGTTTTCTCGCTTAAAAAAAATGTATTCCTTATACACTATCCTAAATAGGATTTTAGCAACTTACTTCGATTACTTTGTCTAAGCCTTCGGATGGCTTTTTCTTTAATTTGGCGCACACGTTCACGAGTCAGTCCAAACTTGTCACCGATTTCTTCCAGTGTCATTTCTTGCTGCCCGATACCGAAGAACATCTGAATGATTTCCTTCTCACGCTCGGTCAGAGTAGAAAGCGCACGATCTATTTCCTTAGCCAAAGACTCGTTCACCAACGAACGGTCTGCCATAGGCGAGTCATCGTTCACCAACACATCCAACAAGCTGTTGTCTTCTCCCTCCACGAAAGGTGCATCCACTGAGATGGGACGCCCGGACACTTTCAATGTATCGGAGATCTTATCTACCGGGATTTCCAATTCATCGGCCAACTCTT
>CALUOV010000221.1 GCA_944322275.1 uncultured Bacteroides sp.
GTAACCGATGCTCCCCAGTATCCCGTTATTGCCAATGAAATTTCAAATCAACAGGTCAATGCTTTTGCTGAGGATGCGCAGGGACATATTTGGATAGGGACTTTCCGCGGACTGAATAAATATGATGCTTATGAGTTTCAGCAATATTATTGTACAGACGACTCGTTAGGACCGCAAGATAACCAAATCAAAGCTCTGTTGCGCGATTCGAAGGGGCAATTGTGGGTCTCCAGTGTCAATGGCTTATCTGTCTACACGGATCAGGATACGTTCCGGCATATCCCCTCCGACCTTATTAATCGGAATGGACTACAGTTGTTGGAGACGCGTGACGGACGCATATTGTTGAATACTGTCACCAGTTTAGGTGTCTACAATCCTGTAACCGGACGGCTTGAGTATGCTATCCGGCGGTTGGTTCCATCCGGGACGTATGCTGCCCAATGTCATATTGATGCGGATAACCGCCTGTGGGTAGCAGATCCGTTAAGCGTCCGTTGCTATGATTCACGAAACTTCGTTTTGCAAGATTCTATTCCGGTAAAAGGATATCCTACACATTATTATTATGATTCGAACGGTAAACTTTGGTTAGCGGGCAATCAAAGTCTGCAGATATTCGATTGCCACTCACGCAGTTTTCAACCTGTTCCTGAAGTTATTTCCAGCCATCCGGTTCTTTCCCGTTTCAATGTCACGCTGATGCATGCCTATGGTAAACATGGATTGTTGTTCAATACAGATTATGACGGGTTGTTTTACTACGATAGCCAAGCCAATACCGTCAGCCGTCAAGGAGAACAAGGATTTCCTTTCGAAGTGCCTGACTTCAATGTCAGCGTTTTTTTTACGGATTCTCATCAAAACTTATGGATTGGTTCAACCGACCAGGGCTATGCTGTAGCTTATCGTTATAAAG
The DNA here is from genome assembly GCA_944322275.1 of uncultured Bacteroides sp. GTDB lineage: Bacteria > Bacteroidota > Bacteroidia > Bacteroidales > Bacteroidaceae > Bacteroides. The sequence goes on from CALUOV010000221.1 coordinate 920, forward strand.
AACGTTTTAATCGTGATAACTTTCTGCGTGCTTCCTTGCAACATAAGTCCGTGGTTTCCGTTGCGGCTGATGGCAATAAAACCTTATGGATAGCTACTTTGTCTGATGGATTATACAGTTACAACCTGAATTTGCAAAAAATAGAGAAGGTTGTTTTGTCTGGCTACCTCGGAAAAGGCAACTATATGATATACGCCAATCAAGTATTAGCAGACGGCGAAGGATATATTTGGCTGACGACAAGGAATAATGAGGTACTGAAATGTATCCCGGCTCAAAACCGTTTGCAGGTTGTTATGCGTTACGATGTGTATTTGCCAATGTCTATCGCACGTGACAAGCAAGGCAATATCTTGGTGGGTACTGCCACTTCTTATGTCTATGTATTGCGTCCGAATGAAAAACATTTCACGCCGATACAAGTCTTCAACGGCGGTTTTACTTTTATTCCCGGACTATTGCCGCTGGATGATGGAACAGTGCTGGTAGCTGCTTTCGACCAGCCGCTTGAGTTGTTGAATCCAGTGACAGGCGAAGTAAAGCCATTGCCCGTTCATAAAGGAGATATGGAACATTGTATCCGTCGTTCTCTTTTTGTTCCTACAGCCCTTTTCCGTAGTGCGAAAGGGGATATTTGGATAGGCACTGTCAGCAACGGGTTGTTGCATTATACTCCTTTTACCCAGCGTATAGAGGCTTTGGAAGGAACAGCCTGTACGGATATTTCAAGTATCGAGGAAGACCGGGAAGGCAATCTTTGGATTGGCACACAGCATGGACTCAGCCGGTTGGATGTCCGTACACAGCACTTTACGAATTTCTTTACGGATGATGGCATTGGAGGCAGCCAGTTCTACGACCGCGCTTCCTGCCATTTGCCTGATGGTACTTTGGCTTTAGGGGGTACACATGGATTGACATTTTTCGACCCTTTGGCTACCACACCTAAGCGTAAAGTGCCTTTGTTGTTCGAAAACCTGAAAGTACATAATCGTCTGATACGTCCGGGCAGCAATGCTTGTATCGAGCGGCATTTGTCTTATACGCCAGATATCCGTTTGAATTACAATCAAAATGGATTCAGCATTTCTTTTGCAGCTTTGGACTACAACGAATTTGAGCGTATAAACTATCATTATTTCCTCGAAGGTTTCGACCATTATTGGATTGATGCCCGTCATAATCGGGAAGCTTATTATGCGAATTTGCCTGATGGCACTTACACTTTCCATGTCCGTGCTTCAGGCAATGCCCCTGACTCTTTTCAGGCGGAGAGTACTGTCCGTATTATTATTCGTCCTGCTCCATGGAATACATGGTGGGCTTGGTCGCTTTATTTGCTGGCTGGCGTTTTGTTGATAGGTTTCTTTGTGCAAAGTCTTCGCCGTATCCGTGCCGAGAAAGCGGCTATCTGCCGTGCCGAGCAAGAGAAAGAACAGGAGCAACGCATCAACCGAATGAATATGAGTTTCTTTGCTAATGTGTCGCACGAGTTCCGTACGCCGCTTACAATGATTGCCGGACCTGTCCGCCAGTTGTGTGAGGCTCCCGATATTACGGGCGAAAATAAAAACCTGTTGGTCATTGTATGGCGTAGCGTGGAACGTATGTTGCGGTTAGTTAATCAAATGATGGACTTTAACAAGCTGGAAAACGATGCGTTGAAGCTGAAAGTGCGTCCGGCAGACATTGTGGGTTTTTTGCGTCACATGACGGATGTTTTCCGCATTAATGCTGGCGATAAGGGCATTAACCTGATTATTACCGGTCTGGAAGACAGTTATACGCTTTGGCTGGACGAAGACAAAGTGGAGAAAATCTTCACAAACTTAATGGGGAACGCCTTGAAGTTTACTCCGGCAGGTGGAAAGATACGTGTGTCTTTCGATGTCATTACGCGGGCGAAAGCTGCCAGCCTGTTCCCTTTGACTGTTTCCGATTGTGATACACAATGGGTTGAGATTTGTGTCTCTAATACTGGGCCAAGTATTCCGCCTGCCCAGCGTGATAAAATTTTCGAACGGTATTATCAGGTGAATGCGCCTGATGGTACAGGCAAATACAACTATGGCACAGGTATCGGTCTGTATTATGCCCGAAACCTTGTCCGTCTGCATCATGGATACATCAAAAATGCAGATCCCGATGAAGGTGAAGGTACACAGTTTATTTTTATTCTGCCGGTCAATGCTTTGTCTTATACAGATGAAGAACGTACTTCCAATCACGATGAGCGTCAGGAAAAGGCTTTCCCTTTGCCTGAAACTGTAAAAGCGCAAGCACAACCCAAAGAAGACACGGCGGAACAAGACAACCTCCAGACGTTGTTGGTTGTGGATGACGATACTGAAATAGCCCACTACTTGCGTGCGTTGCTTTCTCCCTTTTATCGGGTCATTTGCCGTTTCAGTGCAGATAGTGCGCTTCAGACCATGCAGGAAGAAGCTCCGGATTTGGTTTTGAGCGATGTTGTCATGCCTGGCAAAGACGGGTATGCTTTTTGCCGTGAAATCAAATCTGACGTGCAGTTAGGCCAGATGCCGGTGAGTTTGGTGGCTG
>CALUOV010000222.1 GCA_944322275.1 uncultured Bacteroides sp.
GCGAACATACGTTTTCCCCACCGGTGGAGAAAAGCGCTTTCGGGGAAAGCGGACGATGACCTGACGGAAAGCCTCCGACCACGCCAACGGATTCATGCCGCAAAGGTAGGAAGCGGAGCCGTTTGCAGCACAACACCCCGACCAGCCACATTATGCCATAGGGGAGCCACTTTGCCCGGAGGATAATTCCGACGGTAGCCAGCACCTCCGTTGCAACGTTGGGACAGCCGACTGACCAGCCAGCCCGACATCCAACCGTACCGACAACCGGGCGGTTGCAGAACCGGACAACCCGTCAAGCGGCTAATGACACAAACAGCCATCCAGCCATATCAGCCACCGGTGCATCAGCCATTCCACCCGGCAATCATACGGATGTCCAACGGACTATCCGGACAATCAGATGTATGACCAACCAGCCAGCCACTCCACGCCAAAGCCGAGCCACTCGCGCCCCGAAGCGTGAAATCCTTTTCCACCGTTCCCGTTTCTCTTTTCCTTTGCCGCATCATTTGAAACGGAACGGTTATGCCAACAGAAAAAGAAACACTTTACATCGCCTTCTCCACCCAGAAGGGAGGGGCGGGCAAGACGACCCTGACGGTGCTGGCGGCCAGCTACCTGCACTACGTGAAAGGGCTGAACGTGGCGGTGGTGGACTGCGACTACCCGCAGCACAGCATCGCCGAAATGCGCAAGCGCGACTTGAAAACGGTCATGGAGGACGAACACTACAAGGCGATGGCCTACCGCCAACTGCAACGCATCGGCAAGAAAGCCTACCCGGTCGTCGAGGGCACGGCGGAGGATGCCGTGGAAAAGGCGGAAGGACTATTGGAGAGGCTGCCCGGCACGGACATCGTGTTCTTCGACCTGCCCGGCACGGTAAACAGCGGCGGCGTGCTGCGGACGCTGGCGAACATGGACTACATTTTCTCGCCCATCGCGGCAGACCGGGTGGTGATGGAAAGCACGCTGCGTTTCGCTACCAAGCTGAAGGAAACACTGATGGACACGGGCAAGACGAACATCAAGGGGCTGTACCTGCTGTGGAACATGGTGGACGGGCGCGAGAAGTCGGAACTCTACAGGGTATATGAGGAAATCATCCGGGAGCTGGGGCTACAGGTGCTACAGACCTTCCTGCCCGACAGCAAGCGGTTCCGGCGCGAACTGACGGGGGAACACAAGGCGGTGTTCCGCTCGACGCTGTTCCCGGTGGACGGCACGCTCGCCAAAGGAAGCCATATCCGGGAGATAACGGAAGAGATACTCACCATTATCGGGAGGTAGGCTATGGGAGAACGGAAGAAAATCAGCCTGACGGAACTGGACGAAAGCTCCATCGTCGCCTCGTTCAAGGAAGAACAGCCCGCTCTGGCCGTCCCTCCTACGGTGGAGCCGGAAACGCCCGCACCCCGCCAAACGGAACAGCCGGACATCAAGCCAGCCCATGAGAGCGAATACCTCCGCCTGTTCATCCACGAGTCGCCCGTATGCGCGCGGCTGGGCAAGACCATCTACTTGCGCAAGGAGTTCCACGAGCGGATACAGCGCATCGTGCAGACCATCGGAGGCAACCGGGTATCGCTGTTCAGCTACGTGGACAATGTGTTAGAGAAGCATTTTGCCGACTGGCAGGGGGACATCGAGCGCGAATACAAGCAACGGAATACGGGAATCTTTTAAAAAACAATCATCTATGACAACCTTTATCACGCTATGCGTCGTGGGCTACCTGCTCTGGACAGCCGCCTATCTCCTGTATGAGCGGCATGAACGCCGGAAAAGGCAACGCGAAAGCGAGGAAACACTGCCCCGAAAAGTAGCCGACGCGGAAGATATTTTAGGCAAAAGCACATTTTCCCTGTGCCACTCCACGCCACAAGTACCCGAGAAAACGGAAACCGTGAAACCGGAAGTCGAAGCGGATACTTTTGCAACGGAATCGGAACGATACCCCAAGGTGGTGTCCGCCGACGAGCTGGACGCGCTCTTTGCCGAAGGCGGGCTGGAACCTGTGGAGGGGCAGGACGAACCGATGGAATACCGGGAAACGGATGCCGGTGAGCCTCCGATAGACGAAGATGAAATGCTGGAAGGCTATGCTCCCAAAGCTACAGGCCTCCGTTTCGAGGACATGGGGTTGGCAGTGCGCATGGCGATGGATGACAGCACCGCCACCGAAGCAGAACGGCAGCAGGCCGGACGTGCACTTGCCGAACTCAAGGGCACGCCGATGTTCGACCAGCTCACCGCCGGGGATGCGGAACGGGAACGGCGCATCGCCTCGCTCATCGAGCTGCATCTGGCGGACTACCGCAGGCAGCGGCAACCGGAGCCTCCCGCCGAGAGTATCGTACCCGGTGATTTTTCCATTGACGACATTGTTTAACAGCGGTCTATCCGCATAAAACCAACTTTTTATGAACACAACAAAGAGAATCTTTTTCATGGCGGCCTGCCTGATGGCAGCCGGTGCGCTCTATGCGCAAGGTAACGGACAAGCGGGCATCACGGAAGCCACGCAGATGGTCACCTCGTACTTCGACCCGGGAACGAAACTCGTCTATGCCATCGGTGCGGTGGTCGGCCTGATAGGAGGCATCAAGGTATATAACAAGTTCAGTTCGGGTGACCCGGATACGAGCAAGACCGCCGCCTCGTGGTTCGGGGCGTGCATCTTCCTGATAGTCGCCGCCACCATCCTGCGCTCGTTCTTCCTCTAATCCCTATACATATATATAATATAGAATAGGATTATGGAATATGAACTGAACAAGGGCATCGGGCAGAGCGCGGAGTTCAAGGGGCTGAAGGCACAATACCTGTTCATCTTCGCCGGAGGACTGCTTGCCGTGTTCGTGGTGTTCATCGTGATGTACATGGCAGGAACAGGCCAATGGGTGTGCATCGCCTTTGGCGCGGTATCCGCATCGATACTGGTATGGCTCACATTCCGCCTGAACGCCAAGTACGGCGAGCACGGGCTGATGAAACGGCTCGCCAAACGGCAGCACCCGCGATACCTGATTAACCGGATTAGCGTCCGGAAGTTATTCACCCCAAAGAGAAGCCTATGAGAAATATATTGAAAGCCGCCACGTTGGAAAGCAAGTTCCCGCTGCTGGCCGTCGAGTCGGATTGCATCGTCTCGAAAGACGCGGACATCACCGTGGCCTTCGAAGTGGAGCTTCCCGAACTGTTCACGGTAACCTCTGCCGAATATGCCGCCATCCATGCGGCATGGTGCAAAGCGGTTAAGGTGCTGCCCGACTACACGGTGGTACACAAGCAGGACTGGTTCGTGAAGGAACACTACCGCAGCCGGACGGAGGGCGAAAAGCTCGGCTTCCTCTCGCGGAGCTATGAACTGCACTTCAACGAACGGCCTTTCCTGAACCACTGCTGCTACTTGTATCTGACCAAGACGACCAAGGAGCGGATGCGGATGCAGAGCAGCTTCTCGTCGCTGTGCCGGGGCTTTATCATCCCCAAGGAAGTGAACCGGGACACGGCGGCACGTTTTTTAGATGCCGCCGGGCAGTTCGCCCGCATTGTAAACGACACGGGACTGGTCAGACTGCGCCGTCTGTCGGGCGACGAGGTAACCGGCACGGAGGAAAAACCCGGCCTGCTGGAGAAATACCTCTGCCTGTCGTTGGAGGACACCGGCACGCTGGAGGACATCGAACTGGGCGACGAGGGGGTGCGCATCGGCGACAAACGGCTGTCGGTCTATACGCTCTCGGAACTGGATGCACTGCCGGGCCGGGTCGGTACGGACAGCCGCTATGAACGGCTCTCCACAGACCGGTCGGACTGCCGCCTCTCCTTCGCCAGCCCGGTGGGGCTGCTGCTCCCATGCAACCACATCTACAACCAGTACCTCTTCATCGACGACAGCGCGGAGAACCTGCAACGCTTCGAGAAGACGGCACGCAACATGCAGTCGCTCTCCCGTTACTCGCGGAGCAACCAAATCAACAAGGAATGGATAGACCTGTACCTGAACGACGCGCATTCCTATGGGCTGACCTCGGTGCGCTGCCATTGCAATGTCATCGCATGGACGGACAACCCGGACGAAGTGAAGGTCATCCGCAACGACACGGGCAGCCAGATTGCCGCAATGGAGTGCAAACCGCGCCACGACACGGTGGATGCCGCCACGCTCTATTGGGCGGGGATGCCGGGCAACGCCGCCGACTTCCCGGCGGAGGAATCGTTCTATACCTTCATCGAACAGGCCGTCTGCTTCTGGACGGAGGAAACGAACTACCGCAGTTCGCTTTCCCCTTTCGGACTGAAGATGTCAGACCGCATCAGCGGGAAACCGCTGCACGTGGACATCTCCGACCTGCCGATGAAACGGGGCATCACCACCAACCGCAACAAGTTCGTGCTGGGCGGTTCGGGTAGTGGCAAGTCGTTCTTCATGAACCACCTTGTCCGCCAATATTACGAACAGGGCACGCACATCGTGCTGGTGGATACGGGAAACTCGTATGAGGGGCTTTGCTCGCTGATACACCAGAAAACCGGGGGCGAGGACGGCATCTACTTCACCTACACCGACGAGCACCCGATAGCCTTCAACCCGTTCTACACCGACGACCGGGTGTTCGACATCGAGAAGCGGGAGAGCATCAAGACGCTGCTGCTCACCCTGTGGAAGAAGGACAACGAACCGGCCACGCGCTCGGAGGAGGTGGCGCTGTCCAACGCCGTGTCGCTCTACATCGAGCGCATCAAGTCGGGGGAAGTGGAAGAACCCTCGTTCAACACCTTCTACGAGTTTGTGAAGTCGGAGTACCGACGGATACTGGAGGAAAAGCAGGTACGGGAGAAGGATTTCGACCTGGCGGGCTTCCTGAACGTGCTGGAACCCTATTACCGGGGCGGCGAGTATGACTTCCTGCTCAACTCGGACAAGCAGCTTGACCTGCTGACGAAACGCTTCATCGTCTTCGAAATCGACCAGATAAAGGACCATCCCATCCTGTTCCCCGTCACGACCATCATCATCATGGAACTGTTCATCAACAAGATGCGCCGTCTGAAAGGCATCCGTAAGATGGTGGTCATCGAGGAAGCGTGGAAGGCCATCGCCTCGGCGAACATGGCGGACTACATCCGCTACCTCTACAAGACCGTCCGCAAGTTCTACGGGGAGGCGGTGGTGGTCACGCAGGAAGTGGAGGACATCATCTCCTCGCCGATAGTGAAAGAGAGCATCATCAACAACTCGGACTGCAAGATTCTCCTTGACCAGCGGAAATACCTGAACAAGTTCGACCAGATACAGACGCTGCTCGGGCTGACGGACAAGGAGAAGGGGCAGATTCTTTCGGTGAACATGTCCAACGACCCGACGCGAAAGTATAAGGAGGTGTGGTTCGGGCTGGGCGGCGTGCAGTCGGCGGTGTATGCGACGGAAACCTCATTGGAGGAATACCTCTGTTACACCACCGAAGAGAGCGAGAAAGTGGAGGTGCAGCGCATGGCGGAGAAGCTCGGCGGCAACATCGAGCTGGCCATCAAGCGGCTGGCAGAGGAGAAAAGGAACGCAAGGAAAGGATGAGCCTATGGAATATGCAACGTTGTTCCCGCTCGACCGCATCTGCGGGCGGTGGAAAAGCCGGGGCAAGTCGCCCCCGGTCAGGGTGTACCGCGAAGGGCATACGTACCGCATCGCCCTCGCCTACCGCTGGGGAGCCGTGCTGACCGCCACGCTCTACCGGAACGGGCAAGGGACATGGGCGGAACTGCCCGAAAGGGTGCAGGTCGCCTATGACGAAGAAAACGAGCGGCTCGTGCTCGCCTCGGAAGGGGTGTATGTACGGGACTGCAAGGAATACGAATATTGACAAGGACATTTTAATCATCAACGGACATGAAAAGAATACCAATAGCAATTTGCCTTACGGCCTTGCTCTGCACCGCCACGACGGTCCGGGCGCAATGGGTGACCTTTGACCCGTCGAACCTCGCGCAGAGCATCGTGAACACCACGCGGAACGTGATACAGACCACCACGACCGCCGAGAACATGGTGAAGAACTTTCAGGAAACGGTCAAGATTTACGAGCAGGGAAAGAAGTATTACGACGCGCTCAAGTCGGTACATAACTTGGTGAAAGACGCGCGTAAGGTGCAACAGACCGTGCTGCTCGTGGGGGAAATATCGGACATCTACGTGAACTCGTTCCAGAAGATGCTTGCCGACGAGAATTACACGACGGACGAACTGGCCGCCATCGCCTCCGGCTACACGAAGATGCTGGAGGAAAGCAGCGGGATGCTCGACGAGCTGAAGACGGTCGTCACGCAGACCGGCCTGTCGATGACGGACAAGGAGCGCATGGACCTGATAGACCGCATCTACCGCGATGTGAAGAACCACCGCAACTTAGTCCGCTACTATACGAACCGCAACATCGGCGTGTCGTACCTCCGGGCAAAGGAGAAGAACGACACGCGGCGCGTGCTCGACCTGTACGGGACCGATAACCAAAGATACTGGTAGCCATGACGGGAGAAAGTACATTCGGCAACCTGCATGAAGTGCTGCGCAGCCTTTATGACGAGATGATGCCGCTCTGCTCGGACATCACGGGCGTGGCCACCGGGGTGGCGGCATTGGGCGCATTGTTCTACGTGGCCTCGCGGGTGTGGCAGGCGCTCTCACGTGCCGAGCCGATAGACGTGTATCCGCTGTTCCGTCCGTTTTGCATCGGGGCGTGCATCATGTTCTTCCCCACCTTCGTGCTGGGAACCATCAACGGCATCATGAGTCCCATCGTCACCGGTTGCCACGGCATCCTGCAAGGGCAGACGCTCGACATGGAGGAGTACGCCGAGAAGCGGGAGAAACTGGAATACGAGGCTTTGGTGCGTAACCCGGAAACGGCCTATCTGGTCAGCGACGAAGAATACGAGCGGCAGATTGAAGACTTGGGCTGGACACCGTCGGAACTGAAGACGATGGCGGGGATGGCCATCGAGCGCGGCAAGTATGAAATCAAGCAGACCATCAGCAACGCCTTCCGCAGTTTTCTGGAACTGCTCTTTCAGGCGGTGGGGCTGATACTGGACACGCTGAGGACATTCTTCCTTATCGTGCTCTCCATCCTGGGGCCGCTGGCATTCGCCATTTCGGTGTATGACGGTTTCCACAGCACGATGGTGCATTGGATATGCCAGTATATCAGCATCTACCTGTGGCTGCCCATCTCCGATTTGTTCAGTTCGGTGCTGGCACGCATCCAGACGCTGATGATTGAGAAGGACATCGCGGCATTGACCGACCCGAACTTCGTGCCGGACACGAACAACTCGGCCTACATCATCTTCATGCTCATCGCCATCGTGGGGTATTTCACCATCCCGACGGTATCGACATGGGTGATTCAGGCGGCCGGAGCGGGCAACTACGGCAAGCAGGTGAACAACTCCGCCGTCAAGACCGGCAAGGTGGCGGCAGCGGCTACCGG
>CALUOV010000223.1 GCA_944322275.1 uncultured Bacteroides sp.
GGTGGGGAGTTTGGTCACCAAAGGTGGGGAGTTTGGTCACCAAAGGTGGGGAGTTTGGTCACCAAAGGTGGGGAGTTAGCTATCCCTCCGTCCTAAGGGCCTGTAGGGCGGTTGGGGGAGCAAAAGCATCTTGTATCATTTTATTATCATCCGCACGGCTCACTTCTTCTCCTTGATAATCGCCACGCAGCAGGCGCCCACGATGAGCATGACGCCTGCCATGACCAGCATGTTAATCTCCGGAGGAAGTCCCCCTTCGGGCGTGAAGAGGCCGAGGATGCTTCCGCCCAAGGCGGCGGCCACTATCTGGGGCACGCAGATGGTGCCGTTGAACAGGCCGAGGTACGTGCCCATGTGTCCTCCGCTCAGTGCGTTGGTCAGTATGGTGAAAGGCAGTGCCAGCATGGCCGCCCAGGCGCATCCGATGAGGATAAACGAGAGGAACAGCAGGTATTGGTTATGGATGAAGTAGGTGGAGATGAAGCCGACGCCGCCCAGCACGAGGCTCAGCGAGTAGACCAGCTTGCGGCTCTTGAACAGGGGGATGCATACGGCCCACAGCACGGAGCCGATGGCCTGCACGGCAAAGAGCACGCCCACCCAGTTGGCTGCGGCTTGATATTGCAGACTGGTGGTGTCCAGCACGACGCGCTTGATGCCGTCCACCAGCGTTTCCGTCGTAGGCGCTCCGAACACGTTGGCGGCGATGCTTCCGTTGGTGTAGGTCCACATGAACATGAAGGCGAACCAGCAGAAGAATTGCACCAGCCCCACCGTCCAGAAGGCCTTTGGAGCCTTTACCAAGAGGCGTAGCATACTGACTTTCTCTTTTTCTTCCTCCTGCGTGATGCCGTGGTACTCGGCGTATTCCTTGGGAGGCATCTCCTTCACTTTCACTGATGTGTAGATGACGCAGAGGATGAGGATGGCCGCACCGATGTAGAAAGACCAGATGACCGTGTCCGGAATGATTCCTTGCGGAGCCGTGTTCCGCAAGCCTATCCAAGCGAAGATGAAGGGGAACAGATAGCCCACCAGGCTGCCGGCGTTGCACAGAAAACTCTGTATGGAGTAGGCCAGGCCTTTCTGTTTTTCGTTCACCATGTCGCCCACCATCATCTTGAAGGGTTGCATGGCCATGTTGATGGAAGTGTCGAGAAACATGAGGGCGAAGAGTCCGAACACCATGGCCGTGCTGACGCTCATGCCGAAGCTGCCGGCATTGGGCAGGAGGCACATCACCAGCACCGCTATGAGTGAGCCGATGAACAAGTAGGGGATGCGTCGTCCGAAGCGTGTCCAAGTCTTATCACTGGCGGCTCCTACGAGTGGTTGCACCAAGATGCCCGCTAGTGGGGGCAGAATCCAAAAGTAACTCAGACTGTGTGGGTCGGCGCCTAAAGTGGCGAAAATGCGGCTGATGTTGGCGCTTTGCAGGGCGTAGGCTATTTGTACGCCGAAGAAACCGAAGCTGATGTTCCATAGCTTCCAAAAACTTAAATCAGGTTTTGTCTTCATGATATGTGTAATCTTTGTTGTTATTTCGTTGTTCCTCGTACGACCAGGTTGGTACGCACAATCTTGTTAGGGCTTTTCTCTGTGCCGTCCAGCTTCTCTTGCAGTATCTCGAAGGCACTTCGTCCCACTTCCTCTCCATGCTGCTCCACGGTAGTCAGTTTGGGATCGGTGTTTTGTGCGATGGTGCCGTTGGTAAATCCGCAGATGGACACTTCTTCGGGTACCCTTACTCCCATAATCTTGCAGGCGTAGAGAATGCCGGAAGCGGTTTCGTCATTGATGGCGAAGAAGCCGTCGGGGCGGTCGGGACGCTCCAGTAAGTCAGGGGTGATGGCCAATGCCCGTTCGCGCGTGTCGCACAGGAGCATCAGGCGCTCCTCCACCGGGATGTGGTATTTGCGCAAGGCGTCCAGATAGCCGTTGCGTCGGTTTTTGGTGATTTCCAGATGTGGGTCGGCCCCGTAGAAACAGATGCGCTTGCATCCGGTCTGAATCAGATATTCCACGGCTGTAAACGAGCCTGCATAGTCGTCCACCACCACGCGCTCGGTGCGGATACCGGTGCAGATGCGGTCGTAGAAAACGATGGGGATATTGTTGTCCAGCAATTCCTGATAGTGTTCGTAGTGCGAAGTCCCTTTGGCCAAAGAAGCTATGACGCCACATACCCTTGCGGAGAGAAACGAGCGGGTGATGCCCACCTCCTGTTCGTAGGACTCGTTGCTTTGCGCCACCAATATATTATATCCCGCGCGTGAAGCCGCCTGCTCGATGCCGCTCAGTACGCACGAGAAAAAGTGATGTATCATCTGGGGTACAATGACACCGATGGTGTTCGTCCGTCCGGCGCGCAGGTTGATGGCCTGGGTGTTGGGTTTGTAGTTATGTTCGCGGGCGTAAGCCTGTATTTGCCGGCGCATCTCCTGGCTGATGTCAGGATTGTCTTTCAGTGCGCGCGACACGGTAGAGGGCGATACGTTCAGTGCCCGTGCGATGTCCTTGATGGTAATTTGCGGCTTGTTCATGGTCTCTAAGGTCGTTTTGTGGCCAAAGGTAAAAAATCTTTTGGATGTTCGGTGTGGCTTTGGCGTAAAACTTCGCAAAAATACTTCAATCCTTCTACCGGTTTTTACGTAAGAAGGCTTTTGATGCGTTTGGCTTTTGCAAACGATTGCGTATGGCCGTTTTCCCGCATTTTCTGTCCATACTTGTCAGATATAAAAAGATGAGTAACTTTGTAGCAAATCTTAATACAAAAACAGACCATGAAACATTTTAGTTTATTCGGCCTCGCGTTGGGG
>CALUOV010000224.1 GCA_944322275.1 uncultured Bacteroides sp.
TGGGTCTCGTATTAGCACGTGGGAAATGTTGTGTGACGTCCAGCGCGGGCCGGTGGCGGAAGCTGATGATCCGACCCTCCCCAGCGAGAGCGCCACCGACGCGGCCAACCGCGCCGAACAGGCCGCCGCAGAGGCCCAGGACAGCGCCGCCGACCTGGCCGACGCCGTCAAGCGGGCCGAGGAGGCCGCCCAGCGCGCCGAATCTCTGGCCCCCACTGAGGGCCTTGTCAACAGCGTCAATGGCAAAGGCGGCGTGGTCACGCTGGACGCTTACGACGTGGGCGCGCTGCCGTCCCCTGCTTCGACCGCAGGCGTGCAGGCGGGAATGTTTTTGACGGTGAAAGAGGTCACAGCCGACGGCAAGATCATCACCGAGGCCGTGCAGCCGCCCAATGACGCGGGCTTTGTGGAGATCACCGAGAACATCCCGGCGGAACAGCGCAAAGCGGGCGTGCTCTATGGCCTTGTGGTGATGGATTTGAGCGCCGAAACCGAACCCGCCACCTTCAACAACTAAGGGGGGCGGGTCTATGGGCGCACGTTATGTTTGGAACCGCTACACGGCAGTTCAGCAGCAGGGATACAGGACACGGTATAAGAAGGTCCGAGAAGCCAACCGTGGGTATATCGATTTTACTGCACTCGTACCTGGCCGCACAATACACATCGGAAAAAGTTTTACTTTTTCTGAAATCACCGGTAAGTACTCGATATCTGATTATACAGCGTACACGCTAAAAAACGGCCATTATGACCTGCAAACCGGGTACATGACCTTTACGGATGGGTCAATGTATTATGGCGAGTGGATCATGAATTATGGCGCTGGTCGCCTTTTGAACGGAGGGTACAAATACACTGCACAGTCCTACCAGCAGCAGTATTATTACTATATCCAGGGCAGTTACATTGACCAGCGATCCAACGCCAGCAGCTACTATTATCCCTATGACGATGAGTACGGCGGCTACTACTACGTCCGCCAGGGCTCGGACGAGGTAGACCCCACCGCCGTGACGGTGCCGGACGACATCGACGATGGTACCACCATTACCATCAGCTTGACCCCCAACACCGGCAAGACCTTTGGCGGCACCATCTCGTACACCTACCAGTACCGCTACAACGGCGGCAGCTGGCAGACGTTGACCACCACCACGGCCACCTCCACCACGCTCTCGGTGCCCAAAGACCAGTACAGCACCCTGGAGGTGCGTGTCCGGGCGCAGGACGATATGGGCTTTACCTCCAACACCTGGGTGAGCTCGGGCAGCAAGACCATCATTGCAAACCAGCCCCCCACGGCTCCCGGCATCAGTGTGGAGAATGTCTACATCGGCAACACCCTGACCGTTACCCTGACCGCCGCCACCGACCCCGACGGCACGGTGGCAAGCTATGTCATCCAGCGCCGCATCGATGGCGGAGCCTGGACACAGGTGCAGAGCGGGACAAGCATGACCTACTCCGAGACCGTCTCGGGCGATTGGGGCACGGTGGCTTACAGGGCCGCAGCGGTGGACAATGAGGGCCTGCAAGGCCCCTGGGCCACCAGTCAGACCTTTGACGTTAACCCCGGCTGGGTCATCATCTCGGGGCCGGAAAACGACCTCGGAGACAGGCCCGTCCCCTTCCCCTTTGAGTTTGAGGTCGGCGTGGCCGGGCACCCGGCAGAGGACAACATCATCACGCAAGTGCTGTACGATGGGCGCGACCTCGTGGTAGACCGCACGTTTCACGACCACGACGACATCCGCATCAACATTGATACCAAGTATTACGCGGCAGGCGTCCATACGCTGCAGATCATCGCCGCAAAGGAGGGATACACCACCGCTATGGCGAGTTATACATTCAACATCCCGGCCCAAAAGGACGAGCTCTTAGAGCTCCTGGAAAGCTGCAAAGCCGAAATCCTGCAAAACCCCGAGGCAAAAGCCGTTGTGCCGTTCGGTCTGGCGCGCTTTATCTTTGGCGAGGATGGCCGGGACGTCAACCAGATGTGCGGCGACGGCCTGAAAATGGCGCAGGGCACCTATACCGGCACCGGCACGAGCGGCAGCGGCAGCCCGAACACGCTGGCGTGCGGCTTCCGGCCCAAAGTGACCGAGCTGTATAGCCTTGCGGATGGGTCTGTTACGGCTCTGGTATCCCCCGCAGAGGGCGGCAGCGGCACCGCAAGCGGTATCACGTTTGAGGTGTCCGACACCGGCATTACATGGTATGCCGCCAGCGCCGCCGTGCAGGGCAACGAATCCGGCAAACAGTACGCATACAAGATCATCGGATAAGGAGGCAGTATGTACATTATCCCGCAGTCTCCCAGCGCGTCGGGGGCCTTTCCGCCTCTGCAGCATTGGGGCGGCTTGACGCCGCCCGCCGGGTTTGACGTCTGGCCCGATGAGTTGGAGCAGGACACTTTCCAGCAGTACAACGG
This sequence comes from uncultured Bacteroides sp., assembly GCA_944322275.1. Classification (GTDB taxonomy): domain Bacteria; phylum Bacteroidota; class Bacteroidia; order Bacteroidales; family Bacteroidaceae; genus Bacteroides. The sequence goes on from CALUOV010000224.1 coordinate 2,438, forward strand.
CTTTGTCGTTTTGACCGTTGTGCGGGGCACGGTGGCCAGCTACCAGCCCAACACTGAGGCGTGGGAGGCATGGAAAGCCACCCTCCCGCCCCAGCCCGAGCCCGAGCCCGAACCCGCATCCGACTATGTGACATGGACGGCGCTTTCTGCCGCCGTCAGAGAGGGGGTCAACACCTATGAGCAACACCAGTGACAAGGAGCTTGTTTTGCAGGCCATGCGGGAGTACGGCCAGCGCAAAGCCGCCGAGCTGCAGGCCGCGTCCGCCGGCATGACCGGCACCGAGCTGTACGCCGCAGAGGATTACATCCCGGACTTTGCCGTCGCCTGTGCCCAGAAAAACATGCTTGAGCGCGCGGCGGGTTTTGTCTGCCGGTCTACGGCGGGCCGGGTGGTCAAGCTGCTGCAGCCCTACGACAGCACCATTTACACCGGCGAGCCCGAGACTTTGCCCGCACAGTGGGGCTTTGTCTGGCCTACCGACCCAGACAAGGCGCTGCCCTTCGTGGCCATGAGCACCAGCCCGTACATGACCGGCGACTGCTGCACCGACGGAGGCAAGGTCTGGCGTTCCACCATCGACAATAACGTTTGGGCGCCCACCGCCTATCCGCAGGGCTGGGAGGAAGCGACGGGCACGGACACCCCCGAGCCCGAACCCGCGCCGGAACCCGAACCGGGCACCGAGCCCGAACCGGGCGACGGGGAGGAAGACATCCCCGCATTTGTCCAGCCTACCGGCGCGCACGACGCCTACCAGACCGGCGATCGCGTGACCTATAACGGGCACATCTATGAGAGCACCATCAACAACAACGTATGGTCGCCGGACGCCTATCCCCAGGGCTGGACGGAGCTGGGCCCTGTGGGCGGGCCGTACATCGAGGAGGACGCATGACAGAGTGGGGAGTAGTGACCGTCATCGTTGCACTGGTCGGCCTGATCGCAACGGTGGCAGCACCCATCATCAAGCTGACCGGCACCATCAACACCTTGTCGGGCAAGGTGGAACTGCTGCTGAGCAACCTGGACGAGTTCAAAACCCGTTACAAGGAAACGCTGGAAGAACTCAAAGAGACCGACCAGCGCCAGTATAACCAGCTGAACGACCACGAGCACCGCATCACGCAGCTCGAGGCCAAGTG
>CALUOV010000225.1 GCA_944322275.1 uncultured Bacteroides sp.
CCGAAGCCACCGCCAAACCCGGCACCGGCCACATCGTGCTGGACGGCACTGCCGACGGCGTGCGTATCTACAGCGTGGACATCCTGTACCTAGTGCTTAAGCACAGCGCATTGACCGGCGAAGCGCCTGCGCCCACACCTGACCGATGGGAGCAGTATGTCGCGCAGGTCAAGGATGACGCTGACCGCGCCGAGCAGGCGGCCGGGGCTGCATCCGACAGCGCAGCAGCCGCAGCCAAAAGCGCCGAGGCCGCAGCCGAAAGTGCCAAGCAGGCCGAGCAGGCTGGTGCCGATATTGGCGCAGCCAAAGACGATGCACTGGAAGCCATCCAGCAGGCGCAGGACACCGGCGTACAGGCAGTGGAGGGCGCGACCACAACCGGCATGCAGGCGGTGCAGCAGGCACATCAGGACGCGATCGATGACATCGCCACGAATCGCCAGCAGGCGCTTGCCGACATCGAGGATGTCGGTGACAAGCAGCAATCCGCCATCACCATCAGCGGCGCAGCGGCGCTGGAAGCAATCGGCCAGACCGAGCAGGCCGCTATAGGGCAGGTGGAGCAGGCGGGCACGGCGCAGGTCACAGCCGTAGAGACGGCCGGACAGGCCCAGCTGGACAAGATCAACGCGGCCAACGCACTTGTGCCTACACCGACGCAGGCGGATGCAGGCAAGGCAATCATAGTCAAGCCTGACGGCAGCGGCTACGAGTTGGGCGAGGTGCAGACGGATGCCTATACCAAGGCCGAGAGCGACGCGCGGTATGCACCGATAGAAGCCGCCATCCGCCCTACAGTCAACGGCAACCCCGCCACGCTGGACCACAGTGTAGCGTGGGCTATGCAGGGCTTGTCCGTGTATGGTAAGTCCACGCAGGTGACAACGACGGGGGCACAGCTTTTGCCGCCGCAGCTGGCGTCGGCTGTGATGCAAGACGGCGTAACGTTTGAGCCGCTTGCAGATGGGCGACTGCATGTGTACGGTACGGCGACGCAGGACACGAACGTCACAGGTACGACACTGGTCTCTCTCTCTGCGGGGACGTACACGCTGGACGTTGACGTCAATGTGGATTCCGCAGCCTTGCGCGTATGTATGTCTACCGTTGCAGGCCTGCCTTATCTCGACGTCCGGGACGGCAACAGCTCAAGTACACAGCCGTTGGCAGAGCCAATCCAGGCTGGACTGTTGGTGAGAGTGTACAATGGACAGACGGTGGATGTTGTACTGTCTCCCATGTTGTGCTCTGGCAGTAAAGCCCGTCCGTGGGAACCTTACACTGGTGGTGCACCGAGCCCGTCTCCCGACTATCCACAGGACATCAATACGGCGGGCGCAAGTGGCAGCATCCCCGTGACTGTATCGGACGGCGCGGACCAGAGCCAGCAGCTTATCATTCCCACCCCCAACGGCTTGCCCGGTATCCCCGTTGATTCGGGATGGAATTATACCGATGCGGACGGTCAACAATGGGTTTGTGATGAGGTTGATTTTGCACGCGGGGTGCATGTGCAAAGAGTTCAAAAAATCGCAAGTTACACCGATGAGGATATCGATGGCCCTTATATGAGCACCACCGGTCAGCTCACCACAGGGGCAACGGTCATCTATGTCCTGGCAGCTCCAATCGAAACCCCGCTTTCCGCCGAAGAACTTGCCGCCTATGCCGCTCTGCGCAGTTACAACGGCACGACCATCGTATCTACAGAAGCACCGGTTGCTGGCCTGTCTGCCCGGTATGTGGCCGATGGGGCCGCTTACATCGACAGCAAAATCCAAGCCGCCCTCGCACCCGTAAATCACGCTGTTTTGGAGGCGAAAACCAATGTATGAGATTATCTTATCCGTAATCAACACCGGTATCTTCGAACTTTCCGACATCCTCGTGAAAATCGACACCCTGTGGCTTAAAGGCGACGTGGACGACGACCAGCGTGCCCAGCTGATCGACGCCGCCCGCAAAAAGGCCGACCCCATCGCCAGCTATGCGCCGCTACAAGAGCATGTGGACAAGCTGGCGGCGGATGTGGATGCCCTGGCTGCGCGGGTCACGGCGCTGGAAGGCGGCGAACAAGAACCAGAAGACGAATACCCCGCCTATGTGCAGCCCACCGGCGCGCACGATGCCTACCACAACGGCGACAAGGTTACATACAACGGCAAGAAGTACACATGCATCGCGCCCGAAGGCGTAGCCTGTGTGTGGAACCCGGATACCTATCCGGCGTACTGGCAGGCGGTGGTTTGATGGAGTGGACAACCGTCACCGTCATCATTGCTCTGGTTGGTCTGGTTGTTACAGTGACGACGCCGCTGATTAGGCTGAACAGCAACATCACGCGGCTGTCCGTGATCCTGAACGGCATCAAGGCGGAGCTTGAAGAGCAAAAAAAAGCACTGATCGCACAGAAGGCGGAAAGCCGGGAATCGCACCGCCGCCTCTGGGCGCACAACGACGACCAGGACAACACCCTCAACGACCACGAAACCCGGATTCGTGTGTTGGAACAACAGAATAAGGAGTGAATACCATGAATATGATTCTTCTCGCCATTGTCATGGCGGTTACCGTGGAAGGGCTCATCGAATACGCCAAGACGGTCGGTAAGGCTGTCTCGGACGGGCAATGGAAACTCTTCATTACCCAGGTGGCCTCGATCATCATCGGCGTGCTGCTCTGCCTGGCCGTAGGTGCGGATGTATATGCGGCCTTGGGTGTGACCTTCTCTCTGCCGTGGATCGGCACGGCATTGACCGGGGTTTTCGCCAGCCGCGGCAGTAACTACCTGTCCGACCTCGCCAAGCGCCTGCAGACGGTGCTGGCGGGCAGGTAATACAGACATAGCAAGGCCCCCAGCCTGCCGGTGTTCCCGGTGGGCTGGGGGCCTTTTTTTATTTTTCTTTCGGCTTTCGCCAGTTTTTGTACTGGCCGGATTTCACGCGCCGGTCCGGCCAGGGCTCGGCATCGTCCACAACCCAGTTCCGGCCGATTTTTCGGGCCGTCTGAAATCCACCGCTTGCGGCAAGGCTTCGCGCACTGACTTGCGCTTTGCCGTGTTTGGCGGCGTATTCGGCGAGGCTAATTAACATCCTTTCCCTCCTGCTCCAACTGTAATTTTTTGCTTCTTGCTTCTTCGACCGTTTCAAAAACTCCGATGTACTTCCCCCTGTGTGTGAGCTGCCATTTGTTCCGGCACCAGGTTATGCCCGGGATGCCGGACTGCGGGTTGTTGTGTTCCGCTTTGCCAAGAATGCGCGCCGGATCGGCGCGGCCGCGCTTTACGTCGGCGCGGGCCTGCCGCTGACGTTTCAGCTCGGCCGCGCATTCGGAGCTGCAGGTCACGGTCGGGGTTGGGGCGGAAAACGGCTTGCCGCACACCGCGCAGATTCGGCGGTCTTTGCGACGTTCAGCACGCGCGGCGTTGATCTCGTCGGCGTGCTCTTTGCGGCTTTCGCGTTTCGACACCTTGATGTTTTGCGGGACAACGACCTTTGCACAATCCGGGCAATACCGCTGGCGGCTGCTGTTGACGACGAAGGGCTTGCCGCAGTTTGCGCAGTTGTCCGTGCTGCCGATGGGGCGCGCCGTGCCGTTTTTTCTGTGGCGGCGGTTAGCCTCGCGCTGTGCAATGGGGCGGCAGGACGCGCAGTATTTGCTACGCGGATAGCCGACAAACTCTTTTCCACACATGGCGCAGACCTTCACGCGCAGGACGTCTTTTTTGATCTCTGCGGCGCAAGCAGGGCAGACCGTGCTGTCCTGCTTGTCTGTTAGATAGATTTTGCCGCAGTTCTTGCAGATGTGTTGTCTCACCTTGCCACTCCGATCACGTCGGCGTTCGAAATGATAACTTCGGAAACATCCTCTCCGTAATCGTAACGGCCCTTTCCTGCGATTAAGAGCACCTGTTCGCCGAAATAGATAGAGGATTTTTTTACTGCCTTGGAAATTTCCTCTTCAACGTCTTCGTCGTCGCTTCCGTCGATACACAAGCGACTTGTGTTAATTTCGACGGCGCATGCGCCAGGAAGCGTTTCGCCAGTTGTTTCACGGGTGCTGACGTCATTTTCGTGGTCCCAGTTGTAGCTATCGGGCACGCTATCTCCAACTTTTAAGATTCCCGCCTCATTTTCGATTTTGCGGATTCCGAAAACGATATAACCGTTATTAACTGCCTCTTTCATGGCTTCGACGAGTTCTTTCGCATTGGTCATTGTTTTGCCCTCCCTTGTTATGTCTATATTATACAGCGATATAGCTATAATGTCAATAGGTTTTGCAGAAAAAGATGCACAAATATATAACAATAAAATAGTGAAAAATGTACTAACGTGCAAAGGGCCAAATCGGTAACACCATCGGTAACACCATCGGTAACACCATCGGTAACACCACACAAAAATTATAGGCTTTTTTGGCCTTTTGAAGTTGCACAAAAAACTGACAAACAAAAGAAAAGAGCCGAAAACTCAACGCATTAACGTAAGTTTCCGGCTTTTTGGCGGAGTAAGAGGGATTTGAACCCTCGCGGCCCGTTAAGACCCTACGCCCTTAGCAGGGGCGTCTTTGACTGCCGAATATAAAAGTAGTCAAAAAGTAGTCAGCCGAAAGAAACACACAAAAGAAAGCCACGATACACGCA
>CALUOV010000226.1 GCA_944322275.1 uncultured Bacteroides sp.
GTTCTTCACATACACTTGGGCGACGGGTTCCGAAGTGACCCTAAAGCTGAGGTCGGCGTATTGCCTGGCTTCTACTTTGCCGTTGCTCACCAGTTCGTGGTCAAAGTTTCTCCGTTTCAGTTCCATCACGGTTACCGTGTTCTTCTGTTCAGGCAGTGCCGTAACGATGCCCTGCTCTTCCTCCGCAGGTTGGTCGCTCCCGTCTCCCGAGCAGGAGGATAGCAGCACAAGCAGTATCCATACGTACTTGCCGCAGGCATATTTCGAAATTCTGTCTTTCATGATACTTTCTTATTTATTCGTAATTTGTTTATATTTCACCCCAAAGATATATTTTTTTCAACATGTCAACCTTTTTGCCTGTATTTTTTATTATTTTTCACCTGTCAGTACTTTCTGCCTCGCAGTCTGTTACCATCTTGAGAGGTCTATGTTTCTAACCAAAGGGCCGAAGGTTAGAAACATTCCCCCTTTATGTTAGAAACATCCCGCAACAGCGTCCGGGCATCAGAAATCCCGGGGAACCGTACATTCCGGCATCAGCATTCATTTTATTCAACACTCCGTCTCCAATTTATCTTTTTTATTTCTTCCCGCATTTCCCTTATAGCTGTAGACATCACCTTGGGCTCTTTGGTCAGCACCACTTGCTTCATCGCCTCAAATCGGGCACTGTCCCGGCAGGAATCGGAAGCATAGAGCTTGGCCAACAGGTAGTAGGGATAGATCCGCCCCGGCAACCGATGTACCGCCCGCACCAACCACCGCTCCGCTTCTTCGCAATCGCCTTGCAGTTGGTCATTCTTACCCAATATGTTCAGTATCATCGGGTCATTGCTTCGCCTGGCGGCCTGTTGCAACAGGCTGTCCGCCGCCTCGTATTTTCCTTGCCGGTGCAGTCCGTGTCCGTATTCAAAGAGAAAACTTCCCCGTTCCTTCAGCAACGGATACAACGGACGGTAAGCCTCCTCAGCCGCGGCGTAGGCTCCTGTCTGATACAGCACCCGTGCCTGCACCCATTCCCGGCAAGCCTGCTCCATGCACCGGTCACGATTCATCCGGACTCCTCCGTATATCCCGACTGCCACGGCCGCGACGCACCACTCCGCCTTACTTCCTTTCAGTACCGATGCCACCAGCAGAGCCGTTCCCGTCACGACAATAGCGGGAATCTGTAGCGGATAAGAGGAGAAGGCGAATACCGACAGCGCTACGATGCTTCCGCAGATGCCATGTCGCCCCAACCGGGTTCCCCGATACAGACAGAAAGCGATGAGCGCCAACAGCCCCGTCAATACCGGTCCTCCCTGTTCCACCGCCACTTGCAGGTATTCGTTGAAAGCATATTCGGGACTGCCGGCCACCCGTTCTTCCCATGGTTCATAATCTCCCGCAGCGAAGTAAGCTTCCTGAGCCTCTCCGTAAGCGGCGGCAAAATTGCCGCTACCATGTCCTGTCCAAGGCTGCTCCATAGCTGCCCGGGCACTCATCCGCCACAGGAAAAGCCTGCCACTCGCCGAGTCCGGCTTCAATACAAACAACATACCGGTCAGCAGCACTGTCACACAAAGTACGGCCACACTTATCCCGGTTTTCTTCCACACGCTTCCCCTCCAGAGTTTATTATATATAATATGGTGTAGACGTTTCGCCTTTCCGTTGGCCATCCATACCCACAGACACGCCGCCGCACCTGCTATCCAGGCCGAGCGGCTCATGCCCGCAGGCAGTACGCAAAGCACCAGCAGCCCTACCCCGCCACATAATCTCCGTTTCCACTTCCCGTCAGCCGTGAGATATCCGTGCAGACATACCGGCAACACCATCGCCAGGTAACCCGAATAAGGTCCGGGGTTGAAGAAAGACCCCGTCAGCGCATACAGTGAATGCCCCGATGCCGCGAAGCCGAACACTTGCCGCAGTCCCCACACCGCTTCCATGCCGCCCAGTATCAGCAGACTGCCTTGCAGCACTTCCGCCAATGCGGGCAACGGTTTCCTCCGCCACGACACCATGACCAGTCCGATGCATACCGCCGCAATGGGTGCTGTCCGGTCAAACCACACCCATTGACTCACCGTCTCTCCCGGCGGCAAGTCGGCTGAAGTAATCAGAACCATGCCGAGAGGCAGGGTCACGGCAAAAAGCAATACCAAAGTTACTACATGTCTCATCGTTAAATTCCCATTCACTCAATCTTCTTCATAAATCTGCCCCATCTCCAATTCCCGCTTATCGGGTCTACCGACTTCCATATTCGCCACGCCCGCCCCACGATGAACGGTTCAGGCAGCAGTCCCCAGTAGCGGGAGTCGCGCGAGTTCAGCGCCTTGTCACCCGCCACAAAGTAATAGTCTTCCCGGAAGCGATAACGGGTTATCACGCTGTCGCCCAGCAGCACTGTCGCCCCCTGCATCCGCAGCTTCTTCCGTTGCTCCCATTCTATCGCGTTGCGGTACAGCATCACGTTCAGCGAATCCATCTCCACCACACTTCCCTGCCTTGGGATGTACAGCGGGCCGAATTCACCGATGGTCCAGGGCACTTCTTCCCGCAACGGATAAGCGCGGAGCGAAATACCGGACTTCCCATCCCGGTCGTCCCGCAGGAAAAACCGCAGTTCATCCTGTGCCTGCACACAGCCCGGTGTCTCATGCAGGCCGCGTATGCGAAAGTGTGCGTCCCGTATCTCCAGCGTATCGCCCGGCACTGCCACGCACCGCTTCACGTAGTACAGCATCAGGTCGAAGGCGATCGTGTCCCACCGTCCCGGATACGGGAAGTTGAACACCAGCACATCGTTTCGCCGGAAGTCCCTCCACCCCGGCATCCGATGCATGGCAAACTCCTCCTTGTTTGCCGCCTTCAGCAGGTGAAACAGCCTTGCCCCCGTCCTGCCCTTGTCCACCAGGATATTGTCGCCCGGCACCAACGCCGGCTCCATCGAGTCCGAAGGCACTTTGAAAGAAGTGAACACGAACACTTGCAGGAACCCCCAGGCAAGGATGAGCAGACAGGCGTAGAAAGCCACGTCTATGGTGGTGCAGAGTATTTTCCGGAAGATTTTCATCAGTCATTTTTTATATCTGAGGAGGTAATCCTCATGATTTTCGTTGTATCCAATCTCTATTTTGACACATCCTCATTTCACTCTTCATTATCAGTTCTTCATTCTTCATTTAATTTGAACCTGCACACCGGTTGGTCGTTGTTCACGTCCGTAGCCCAAATGACACCTTTCTCCTCCTCCACGTGGAAGCCGGAGATGTGACGGTCTAATACATAACGGAGTAAGGGTTTACCTTGCAGGCTGAAC
>CALUOV010000227.1 GCA_944322275.1 uncultured Bacteroides sp.
AGTCGATGGTGCCGATACACGCTATGCCGTGGAGGAGGGTACCGCCGGACTGAAGTTCAACTACGAGAACGGCGACCGGATCGGTGCCGCTATCATCGACCAGTTTGACAGCAATAATCCCAAGGATCCTTCTAAGTGGGACATTATTGCATCGCAGGGCGGTGTATGCAATCCGTTCACCTATGACGCGACTGCCGGAACATGGACTACCATCAACTCTATCGGCGTGGGTCACTACATTTTTGTATATCCTTATAACAGCACAAACATCCAACGCTATGCCGTGAACTATGAACTGCCTGTTATTCAAAAACTATATACCGATGAAGAGGGTGATGTTGACCTGAACGCGGCTATCGAGAATGGCAACATGGCTATCTACTCTACATTGCTGGAAGAGGAAGATCTCAACGTACAGGCTTACATGCGCAACATGTTCGCTTATCCGACATTCCGCATCAACATCGATAACGGTGAAAAGGTAAGCACCGTTTCTCAAGTTGTTTTGGAATATACCGGTAACAGCAAGAAGGGCTTTGTTGTAAAGAGCGGTCTTGCTCATGAAAAAGTATATAACCTCTTTACCGACAAAGACAAGACGTTCTTGGATGACAAGACGGAGACTACTGACTGGAGCAAGGTGCAGACCAGCGACCTTATCTTGGGCGAGGATGACAAGGCTTACGTTACGGACGGTGAGATCGGTTACAGCAAGTACATCATCGCCAAGTTGCCGAAGGACACGGAATTCCAACGTGACGGTAACACAGAGAATAAGTATGTGGACGTACGTTTCATGATTCCGGGCGAAGATATCAAGGCTTATGATGGCACTAATGGCCAGCTGAACCTGTATATCTATACCGATAACGGTATCTTGAAACTGGAAGATGTTGAAGCCAATATCGACTGGAAGAAGACAACCGATAAAGAGACAAAAGCAAGAATCTTCACTCGTAATTCTTCCTACACGCTTACTTTGAAAAAGGACAACGTGGAGGACGGCGAGGATAACTACATCGTAACTACTGTTGACGACTGGAACAACTTGGTAAGCGAATATGGAAGCTCCAAGAACTTCGTTTCCACTCCGTTGAATGTTCAGATTATCGGTGACGACTTCGCATTCGGTTCCGACACTGAAATGCCTGAGGTAGCCATCTTCGCAGTAAATAGCGATGTAAAAGTTGGTAGCAATGTTACAATAAGCAATGTTACCGTGAATGGAACTGTAACTGTTGAAGAAGGCGCTACCTTGACTACCGGAGAAGGATTCGAAGCTTATAGAGTTGACAACAACGGAACAATGGTTATCACTCCGGCTTATGAAAACGATAAGGTGGTGGTATATGAAGGAGCGCAGAGAATCGCAAACTACGGCACACTGAAGATTGAGAAAGAAACAAAGGCTGCCTTTAAACTCTACAACGAGGAAGAAGGCGTAGTTGAAAATGAAGGTGAAATCTCTATCGATGAGATAGCTAAGAATAAGGGTAACCACGGTGTGATCAACAACAACGGAACCATCAATACAACTGATGATTTCACCAACGCCGCACGCGAATATGCAGATGATTACGAAGAAGGTGATGAAGCTGTCAACACTCCGACCATCAACAACAATGGCAAGATTCTGGCTAAGGGAGGTACGTTTACTAACAACGCTTTGATTGTAAACAAAGGTACCATCACTTGCAAGAACGAGGCTGGTAAGATTGTGAACGGAGAAGATGGAGAAGACAACCCCGCTATAATCGATGCTACGGAAGCCGTGTTGACTTACATCACTGCAAACGCAGACGGTAAGATCATCGTAGCATCAGCTGATACGGAAGATCTGACTATCGGTGACGGCGGGAAAGGCATCATCGAGCTGACTACTGACAAGGCTTCAGAGAGCTTCAAGGAGTCTTTGGTGAACAGTGTAATCGTGGCAGGTGACTTCACAGTGACGGATGGTGACATCAATACACTGACTCTCACCGATGACGCGAAGGTGACACTGGGCAAGGACGCAAAGCCTAATGCTATCGGTGAACTGGTTGTAGAGGCCGGTACAACTACATTGGCTTCCACCCTGGAAGTGAATACCGTAACGGTTGCTAAGAACGCACAGATCACGGTTCCCGAAGACGTCACACTGACTGTAAACGGATCGGCTATCGACAACAAGGGTATCATCCTGGTTGGTGGTGAATTCATAGCCGAAAAGATTGAAGCCGAGAACGGTGGCCAGGTAGAAGATAACGGTAATGGTGAAATCACTTGGTATAAGGGTGATGTTGCTGCCGCATACCAGAAAGCTTTGAACGCTGCTGTGAAAGCATGGGCAAGCGATGGACGTGCAGACTTGAAGTTCGGCGTTGCTAACCTGGGATACGACATTCTGAATGGTGTGAAAGGTACAGGTAATGAAGCAGTAAAAGCCGCTGATTTGTTTGAAGATTATTATGAAGCAAACAATGCAGATGATAAAGAGGAGGACCAAGGCGTTTCTTTTGAGGCACAGAATGACTTAAAGAAAGCTTTCGAAGCATATCAGAAAGAAAATGCATCTGCGAAATTACTTGAAGGTTATAAGGATGCTGTGAATAATCTGTTGACTGAGGATAAGGATGTGTTGGCATTCTTGGAAGATGTGGAAGAAAACCTGACATGGGAGGCTCCTGCAGACGGTGCGGATAGAATCTATAAAGACACTAAGGACGAAGCAGGAAAGACTGTGACTGCAGCAACGAACGCTATCAATGCCTTCAAGACTGCAGTGGCAACTACTCAGAATGTGAAGTATAATAGTAGCCTACTCGGCACTCTGCAAGCAGTTGTATTGTGTACTTCTACCACAAACTACGCTCCCGCTTGCAGCCAGGTATTCGTAACAGATGCTATCTACGAAATCTTTGGTGATGAGGCTATCAATCGGACAGACGATTGGACCTCTGTTTTGGGTGAAGGCTTCAAGCATGGTGCAGATGACGCTCAGAACTGGGATTTGGCAGCTGTGAAGAGATGGATAACAGCTGTGGCTAATTCGGACAAAACAGGTTTGAATATAGAGTCTGCAAGAAATTATGTTAAAAACAACAACTTGGTGACAGTTAGCAAGTCTTGGACATACGATCCCGCTATCATCCAAGCTATCGTTGCTGACCAAGAGTATAACAATTAATCCACATAGGATTAATTGAAAAGAAAGAGACAATCCCGACAAGGCCCGACCTTGCCGGGATTTCTTTTTTGCCTTATTCATGCTTTAGTACGGACGATGCAT
>CALUOV010000228.1 GCA_944322275.1 uncultured Bacteroides sp.
ATAGTAGTTATGTACAGATTTTAGACATCATAAACAAAGCGAAAGGGGAAGAGGATGAGTAACTTTTTATGTCCTCATTGCGGAATGACAAATATAGATTGTGGTCTTGGTGTTTTTAAAACTCCAAGAGAAATTGAATTAGAGAATATTATAAGTGAGATTAAAGAAATTTGTATAAAAGATGTTCATACTTTTGCAGATGGAACACAACTAAGATATGACTCACTTGATGAAATTTTAAATATTATTAATGGGGTTAAAGAGAAAAAAGATGTGTAGTTTAGATACTTATCCATCGGTTCGTGAGTGTTATTACGTTGCTGAAATGTATTAAAATAAAGAAATATCTTTATCAGAAAACGTAAAAAAGATGTTTGGTTGGAGTGAGGATGATAAAACCAAGAAAAAGTTAAAAAATGGAGAAAACAAATAAATTAGTAAAAAACGGATATAACAAGTTAAATTTATACAATTATTTAATTGGATTTTATATGAATCAAGGAAAAGATTATACACAAGCAAGAAAACCGGCTTTAAAAGCATATTTAGAGTTATTAGGAGTTAAACATAAAAAAATGTAAAAATTGCGGTAAAGTTCTTAGAGATTCTGAATTTTACCCTAAACAGGCAATATGCAAAATATGTGATAGAGATAGAAAATGGAAAAACAGATATGGTATTACGCCAGAACAATATTTAGATTTATTTAACAAACAAAAAGGCACCTGTGCTATATGTGGTAAACCTGCTGTTAATAATAAATTGCTTGCAGTAGACCACGACCACAATACAGGGGTTATTCGTGGTCTTTTATGCGCTAACTGTAATAAAGGTTTAGGCTTTTTTGAAGAGAAAACATTATTACTTAAAAGAGCAATGATGTATTTGAATAAATATAGAGAGGAATAATAGTGTCTAAAACTTTAATTATAGATGCTGATGTTTTGGTATACAAAGCTGCTGAAACATCTCAAGAGATTATAGAAATTGAAACAATAGATAATCCTGAATATCTATGTAGGATTATGGCGTATGGTAATAAAAAACAAGCTATTGATTATGTAGAAAAAAAGATAGATAGTTTATTAACAAAAACAAAGTGTGACGATTATATTTTAGCTTTAAGTGATTCAGAAAATAATTTTAGAAAGACTATACTACCTGAATATAAGGCAAACAGAAAAACTATAAAACCTGTTTTGTATAAATTTTTAAGAAATTATTTTTTAGAGAAACATAAAACTTATGAAAGACCTACTCTGGAAGGAGATGATGTTATAGGCATCTTAGCAACGTCAGAGAAAATTATAAAAGGTCAAAAAATAATATGGTCAATGGATAAAGATTTTAAAACAATTCCTTGCATATTAGCTAAAGAAAAACCATCCGGTAAGTTAGAAAAAATAGTTACAACAGAAAAAGAAGCTGACTGGTGGTTTATGTATCAAACATTGATAGGTGATACAACAGATGGTTACACAGGTTGTAAAAATATAGGAGATAAAAGAGCAAGAAAGATATTAGGATATCCTGAAGACACTACATTGCAAGAAATGTGGAATAAAGTAGTTAAAACTTATGAAGCTAATAATATGACTGCACAGGATGCATTGAATAATGCCAGATGTGCAAGGATATTAAGAGCTGAAGATTATGATTTTAAAAAGAAAGAAGTTAAGCTATGGAATCCATTGTTTATATAATCAGAAACATAAAAGATAAAAAGCCTTATTTAAGAAGAGGTAGTTATGGTGGAGATATTCCTGAAGAATTGCTACGTCAAGCACGTTTTTATAAAACAGAGAAAAATGCACTTAAACAAATATACCCTTCTGATAAAGGTAAAGTTGAAGTAGTTAAAGTAAAAAATTGAGGTTATAAATGCCTGAAAAATATGATTTTAAATTCGATTCAGTAAATAAAAATAAATGGATAGAGGATGATATGGGGAATACTGTGATGATTGAAGGTGTTGGCAAGGATGCTGAAATAGTAACCAATGAAAAAGGTGGTAAACAATCTAAAGCTCCTATGGCAATGCATTTACTTGACCCTAATTTTTTATATAATTGGGCATCTAATAAACTTGAACAGTATAGCTGTTTTGATAGAGATGGTTATTGTACCGAGTCATATAAAGAAACTCCTTATTATAATTGTATTCGTAATATTGCTAATTTTATGCTTTCAGATAATAAAAAAACTTTATTACAAGAGGCTATTGATTGCTTAGAAACAGACGATATTAAACAAATAACAAGGATTGCTAAAGTTTTACAATATGGTGCGAATAGATATGAACCTAATAATTGGAGATTAATCCCTCAAGAAGAACATATTAACCACGCTTTAATTCACATTATTGCACATTTAGCCGGTGATATCCAAGATGATCATATTGACCATGCATTATGCAGATTGATGATGGCTTATGCAACAAAAACATCACCTAATTTTAGTTATACAGATTATATTTCAAAAGATAAACAAGCTGAAGAAGAGTTTTACGACAGATTATGAAAGCTGTATACAATGAAGAGGTCAAATTAAATGATGTATACTTAGATAAAGCTGATAAATGCTATATGTGTGCAAATCAAGATATTTGTCCTTTGATAGGTGCTATAGAAACAAATTTTGTCTATATGGCAATGCAAGATTCTAATGTGGAAAAGTGTGAATTATTTAAATTAAATTTTGAAGTTTAGGGCAGGTTTTAACCTGCCTTTTACTTTACAAAATTTCATGAAGAAAGGTAACAATTTATGTCCAATTTAATAACAATTCAAGAGCTTGCTAAAAAACTAGATAAACCTGTAAGTACTGTTAGGACGTGGAAAACAAGAGGCGATATCCCACAAGATGTGTTTTTTAAAATAGGTGGTACTGTTTTTGTGAAAGAAGATAAGTTTAATCAATGGGTTGAAAACGCTTCATGAGGTGGTAAATAAATAATATGACTGTTTACAAGAAAAAGAATGGTAAATATTATTGCAGATTTCAAATAGATGGCGAAAGACATCATTATTTGTGTGCTGGTGCAACTACTGAAAAAGAAGCTAAAAAGCTTGAGAGTCAATTTATGTTTAAAGTGCAGCAACAGCAGAATGGGGTTATATCTAGGGATTTTAAGAAAATTTCTATGAATTTTTTATTTGATTTGTTTGAAAGACATTCACTATTAAATAACAGAAGTTATAGAACTGATATTTATAATTTAAAAATCTTAAGAAATTAT
>CALUOV010000229.1 GCA_944322275.1 uncultured Bacteroides sp.
CCATGCCTGGAGGAATGTGCCCGAACGGTTTACCCACGTTTTTCCCTCACGCGGATGGGCATCGGCATTCTCGCTATCGACCGCATGCGGGAACTGAGCCGCCGGCACATTCCCTTCAGCTTTTCCTTCATGAGCTACAGCATCGCACGGAGGAAGAGCGAGGGCATCGTCACGGTGCGCCGCGCACGGCTGGGTAAGCAGAGCCGCAAGGAGCGTAACCAATATGCGGACTACATGCTGAACTATACCGACCTGGACACCGGCGAGACCGCCTCCTGCTGGCAGCCGCTCCTGCTGACTTTCAACGAACACGAACTGGAACTGAAGTAATGGACTATCAATTTGAAAATATAATCCCCTGGAACGGTGAGCACGATACCGGCTACGATGCACGCATGAAGCTGCAGCGCAACTTCGAGCGCATCAAGTCGAACTTCGAGGAGCTGGAGCTTACTTTCAATAACATGAAGGACTGGTTCTATCTGGATGAAGAAGGTAACTTGCACACGTCTTACAACCTGATTGGAGACAAAGAGGTGTCTGCTTACGGATTGGGAGAAAGTGGGGATATTGGAGGTGGAGGAGGTGAGGGCTCTGTCACCATTATTGATAACCTCACATCCACTCTCACGGATGCTGCTCTTTCCGCCAATCAAGGACGGATTCTAAGGGAAATGATAGAGGACTCCCTACATACTCATGACAACAAGGAAGTTCTAGATATCATTACCGATCTGATGGTAACCAGTTGGAACAAGGTGGTCACCGACTGGAATACCGCATTCTATTTTGACGAGGAAGGTAACCTGCGCGTCAAGATTAACCTGATAGGTGAGCACGAAGTATCCGCATACGGTGTCGGAGAGTCCAGTGATGTTGGGGTGATTACCATTGTCGACAACCTTACCTCCTCCCGCACGGATGCCGCCTTGTCGGCCAACCAAGGCCGCGTACTGAAGGAGATGCTGGAGAATGTCACCGTGGACTTGAGCGACTATTACACCAAGTCGCAGACGGACAGCCGCATCTCGAGCTATCTGACAAGCTATTATACCAAGTCGCAAACGGATTCCCTACTGGACGACATCATAAACGGCAACGTCTACAGCGCGACCCGCCTGAAGACCACCCGCTACATCTGGGGACAGCCCTTCAACGGCACGGCGGACGTGGACGGCGACCTGACGGAGTGCACCTCCATCCGAATATCCGACACGGAGCGGACGTTCTCCGACACGGCCAGCCTAAGCAGCTCGCCCATGCTGCGCATCACCAACACCGGAGAGAATTATGGCCTCTATGCTTGGGTGACGGGCAGTGGTAACGGACATATTCAGGCGGGACGTGAGGATGGACGCAGTCCCAGTACCTACAACCTCATTCTTCAGGAGCTGGGCGGCAACGTGGGCATCGGCACCAAGTCGCCCTCCTACAAACTGCACGTGGAGGGCACGGCGCGGGCCACGCAGCTGAACGTGAACGGACAGAGTGTCACCAGCTCGGACATCATTTCGTGGAAGGACCTGGCCGAGGCTCTCTACTTCGACTCCAGCGGCAACCTACACTGCGATGTTCCCTTTGTGGGCGACAAGGAGGTGTCGGCCTACGGGCTTGGCAGTTCCGGAAGCGGCGGGGGAGGCTTCGACGGATACGACTACTTCGATGTGGGCGAGACGTCCGGAGTGCTCAGCTCTTCCGTAAGGGCCTACATCCGCACCGCCAGCACCAACCCCTACATCGGCTTTTACCACAACAGCCTGAGCTGGTACGTGCAGGCCTACGAAGGGAAAATGTGGATGGGCAACGGCACGGTATCATCTATGAGCATAGACCGCTACGGAGACGTGAACATACAGGGTGACCTGACCGTGGAGGGTACGCTGACGGGCTACTATACGAAGTCGCAGGTAGATGACCTCATAGCCGACATAGACACCGGAGGAAGCACTGTGAGCGTTATCAACAACCTGACATCTACGAGCACCACAGCGGCATTGTCGGCCAATCAGGGACGGGTCTTGAACAACAAGTTTAGTTCCTATTATACCAAAACGCAGGTGGATAGTCTGATTGACGCCATTGATACGGGAGGCGGCTCCGTTCCGAGCGATTTGGAAGTGGAATCGCTTACGGTGTGTGATTTGGAGCGGACAGACGGTGATACCGCTTCCATGAGCAGTTCTCCGATGTTCTCCATCATTGAGGATAACCGTGCTTACGGTATGTACATGTGGGTGACAGGAGCAGGTTCGGGTCATATCCAATGCTCCAGGCGGACGGGAAGCACCCGATATTCGCTAATCCTTCAAGAGCTTGGCGGCAATGTGGGCATCGGAACAAAGTCTCCTTCGTATAAGTTGGACGTATCTGGAAGCATTAGAGCAACGGGCAGTGTCACCGAAAGCTCTGACGAACGCCTCAAGACCGACATACGGCCGTTGGAATACAACGGTATGCTGACACCCGTCACATTCGTTAAGGATGGAAGGAGGGAAGTGGGATTCAGCGCACAGGCTGTCAGGGAGATGTACCCTGACTTGGTAATGGAGGACGACACGCCCGACCGCTACCTCAGCCTGAACTACTCACGCATCACCGCCGTGCTTCAGGCTGAGATCCTGTGGCTGAAGGCGGAGATAGAGCAACTCAACGAACAACTCGAACAGAAAGGAGGAACTGACTAATGGCACAACTACCGAATACAGGCATCACCGTTTCGCTTGTGGCGCAGACGCTTGGCGTTGGGACTACGGATGTGGGACGGCTGTGCACGAGCGACAGGATAAACAAGTGGGCGAAGTATAAGCCCGTGTGCTGCTTCCAGACCGTGGCAGGCGACCGCAACGAGATATGCAAGGCCAAGTATGACAACGGAGATGGGAGCAACGTCTACGAGAACCATTCTAACGGCGACTACGGCCTTGCGCCAGGATTCATGGAAGCAGCCGAGAGCGGTTCGGCATGGGGCGAGCAGATAAAAGAGGCCTGCTCCCACGACTGGGTGTACCAGAAGCCCACGGGAGGCATCAACTTCCCCTACCGTCTGGGAGACTTCCGTGGCTACGACACCGAGGCCGAGCCGTTCCTGAC
>CALUOV010000230.1 GCA_944322275.1 uncultured Bacteroides sp.
TGGCGTACCGCCCGCCTGACCGTTCCGTCTTTCTTGTTGTACGCATAATGGTAGATATCCTCTCCCTTATTGGCCTTTATGTAAAGATAGTCCTTACTTTGGCAAAAATCCCATATTGCAAAATAATTAAAATACTTACGATCTCTAACAAACAAGTGTGATTTTTCATAATTCGCCTTGGCATAATCGGAAGAAATGACATATTCTACAACCAAATCTTGCTTCATGTCATCATATCTATAAATGCTATCTGTGTCAGATAATTTAAAAGTCAATTCATGATTATACATATCTATTTTTGTCTCGTTTTCACACCAGAAATTGACCATTTCATATTGTTCGGGTCTCCCTCGATTTTCCAAAATATCACTTTCACGTCCTATATATGCCGGATTTTTCCATATTTTCAGTATTCTAAAACCGTCATCAAGTAAAGCGACAGACCATAAGGAATCTTCTGATATAGGACGCACTATTTCCATATTTTGGCTCAAAAATGTCTGTTGTTGAGAGAATGCAACCTGAACATCACTTGCATTGACTATTTTATCGATTGGAACAGCGGCTCTTCTACGCAAATAGTTTCCTTCAAAATCATACACTTTAACCCCGGATATTATCGAAATTATACAGACTTCTTTCTTTTCATCATCCACAAAGAAATCCATTAATTGTAAATATTCTTCCGGTCCCTGTCCAATCTTACCGACTTTATTCAAGAACTTGCCGGAACGGGAAAAACGAAAAATGGCTTCGTCTTTATAGGTCTTTACCCATATATCCGATGCTGTGACTTGCAAATCACTTATGTTACTTAAAATAGATTCATCAGTCACCTCTAACGGAACAATGTCTACGGTTTGAACCGCATCACTTAATGGAAGCGATTGTACCTTTTGAACATGGTTTTCTGACAAATTGATTGTTGGGAAAGTACTTTCTTTTTGCTCATGCTGTTTCGGGGAGTTACATCCCATTAGCAGGATACAGACAAGAAGTAAAGAATGTAATTGTTTCATGGTAATTCTTTTTATGGTAAAAATATTTTAATTTTTTAATTTATAAAATATAAATATGGGATTATCTCCCTTTATTTTGTTTATAAGATCATCGGGAATACGTATTTCTCCGCTGCTTTGATATACATCCAGTTCATAAGGAGTTATTACTTGCACCAGAGTATTGTTTTCTCTTAACATACGTCCCCATATGGGAAAGCTACGCCACCCTCTACTTCCCGTCAAGCCTAATTGAATATTTACATCCGCCAAAGTATATATATCATCTATAGGATTTATACATTGCTCAACTATAGTTTTCCCATTTTTCTTATCTATTGATGCGACATAATATTTTTCATCTTTCATTAAACGAAGATAATAATGCTTATTCGTTTCAAACATATCACTGACGAAAATATCATAAGAGGAAGGAAACTTAGTAACTTTACGGATATTAAGCCCTCTTATTATTTCTTCTTTTGAATTATTCAGATTGCAAATTAGTTCCGGACTTATTCCTTCTGCCGACAAACGGAATATAGTGTCATTTGCCGCCATTTTGAACAGAACGCTTCTAAAATTATCTGATGGTGACGCTGCGATACCGAATGTAAAACCTGAAATATCTTTAGGAACCAAGTCCGAGTAAAAGTTGTTCTTACTTACAATGGAATCTCCCTTTTCATTGAATACTCCAATCCCAAGTCCATCCTTAAAGGGTATAAACGGAGTACCTATAGCCGCAATATAATTAGAGTCTAAATAATGCGCATATATAAACGTTCGATTAAAAGATATATCCTTTTTAAATACTCCATCCAAAGAATAGACTCCTATTTTACTACCTATTACGTACAAATTATCTTTCTTTTCATCCACTTGAAGTGAACCAATCATGCCGCGAAAATCATTAGGCCCCTGTCCTTGTCGTAAGAAAGTACGGACAAATTTTCCTTGTCGATCAAATAGGACAATGCGAGGCTCTTTGCCTACTAAGACGTAAATGTATTTACTCGTGACAGCATAATCCACAATTCCATCTATTAATGATTCATCATTGTCGGTTATTTCTAATGGGAGATATTCCACGCTTTCTATTTCCTCTGCAATCGGCAACGTAGAAAGATTTTGAAACGCTTCCCGTACAGAAGCCATTGTAACATTCCCTTCTCTTTCTTTTTGGGGTGAAGGAGAACAAGATATAACTGTAAGCAATACGATTAAATAAGGCCAAAATGTTTTTGTTTTCATTGTATTTTGATTTTCATTAAATGATTTTAATTCAAAAATATATGTAAGCAACTTTTGCATAGTCTAATACTAAAGTTTTGCTGTCACGCTCTTCGTTCCATTTGAATAAATCCCCTCATGTACAATAGGTGCATTTTAAATTGCACGAATCTGTTACCTCAAGCAATATTTGTGGTGTTTGAATGTTACACTCTCATTTTAAGTTAGCTATAACCAACGTTTGATTACTGTCTTCATTCATTTCCCGCAAAATTTTCAGATATTCTTCTTTTTGCGATGCGTTCAGAGCTTCCGATGTTTCTATGTCCTTTATTCTATCGGCTATTTTTTCCGGATCCGGCTCTATGACGTCTACCCAATAACCAGCCGAGCGATAGTCCATTTGAAAGTCTCCTCCACAAATGTCATTGCTGAAAGCGTCCGGTATGCCGTTCATAAAACCGATATAAGGTTGCCTGAACCAAGGTAATTTCCGCTCCACCAACTCGCCTTGGCGTACCGCCCGCCTGACCGTTCCGTCTTTCTTGTTGTACGCATAATGGTAGATATCCTCTCCCTTATTGGCCTTCAGATAGATGTAGTCTTTACTTGGGTAATAAGCCCGAATCGTAAAATAGTTGAAAACCTTACGGGGTTTAATCCATTGATGAACTTCTCCGTAATCGCCTTTCGGATAATCAGATGTAATCGTATATTGAACAACAAAATCTTTCCGTTCTGTA
>CALUOV010000231.1 GCA_944322275.1 uncultured Bacteroides sp.
GAAAAATTGGGCAAAAATCATCGCCCACACCACCGGACGAGACATTGCTTCCCTACCCGGCGCCGGAGCGGCAGGCGGACTGGGTGGCGCACTAGCCGCTTTCCTGAAAGCCGACCTTCGCCCGGGAATCGACCTGCTGCTCGAAGCCAATCATTTCGCAGAATTAATACGAGACGCCGACTGGGTCATCACCGGCGAAGGCAAAGCCGACAGACAGACGCTGATGGGTAAGGTGTCCGCTGGAGTGCTCCGGGCAACCCGGCAAGCAGGCATCCCTACCCTCCTGATAGCCGGACAAATAGAAAACCGGAAAGAATTGCTAAGCGCAGGCTTTCACCGGCTTTGCGCCATTACCCCGCCCGACATGCCCTTACAGCAAGCCATGCGGAAAGAGGCGGCTGAAGCCAACATCCGTCATGCCATAGTCAAAATATTAGAAAAGGAGCTTACCGGAATCCCCGATGCCGATAGACAATCTGCACATATCTTCGGGCCGTCTGCAACAAAGGACGGGCTGCCACAATCAAAGTGACAGCCACCAAAATCATAAACACGCCCAACGCAATACGCGGAGTGAATTGCTCGCCAAATACCATCACCCCTATCAGCAAAGCGGTCACAGGCTCCAATGCCCCCAATATGGCCGTAGGCGTAGAGCCGATATAATGAATGGCCAATGTCATGGTCACCAAAGACACAATGGTGGGAAACAATGCCAACGACACAGCGTTAATGTAATAAACTGGCTCAGGAATAGGCTGAAGTGCCGTACAAAAGTCCAGCCGGACCACATAAATCAAAATGCCGAACAGCAAAGCATAAAAAGTCAGCTTCGTTGTAGAAAGCTCGCGCAACGAAGAGCGGTTTACGCCCACAATGTAGACGGCATAAGTCAGCGAGGAAAGGAATACGAACAAGACTCCCGTCAAATTCAGCGTTGTACCGTCTCCTCCCTGATAAAGCATGGAGATGCCCCAAAGGGCCAGACCAATGGACAATCCGGTCACAACCGACACCTTTTCGTGGAAAAATGCGGCCATGATGATGGCCACCAACACCGGATAGACAAACAACAACGTGGAAGCGATGCCCGCATCCATATAATTATAGCTCTCGAACAGGAAAAGAGAAGAAGAAGAAAAGAGCAGTCCCATCACCGCCAAAGGCAATATATCCGCTTTGCGCAAAGCGAACGACTCTCCTTTTACCTTCATCAAGACCCCCATCATCAACAAAGCAAAAAAATAACGATAAAACAACACGGAGTCCGTGTTCATACCGACTGCATAGAGAGGCAAGGCAAATAGGGGATTCAAACCATAGCTGGCGGCTGCCGTCGCACCGTAAGCAACCCCTTTCACATGAGCATTCATTTTCCTTATAAAACTAACAAAAACAAACGTTTCCAAAAAACGGCCGCAAATATAGTAAAAAGCCGTTTATTTATCACTAATTTTATGGCTCGAAAATAAAATGAAAAAATATCATCTACAATGAGCAAACAAAAAATATCCTTGGTTCTTTCCATGGGCGGTGCCCGGGGCATTGCCCACATCGGAGTGATAGAAGAGCTTTTAAGACACGATTTCGAAATCACGGCCATCACCGGCAGCTCCATGGGAGCCATGGTAGGCGCCATGTATGCCACAGGACACTTGGAAGAATGCAAAGAGTGGCTATGTAGTTGGGACAAGCGCAAAATGTGGCAACTGGCCGACCTTTCCTTAAGTCGTGAAGGGCTGGTGAGAGGTGACCGGTTTATCCGTGAGCTGAAAAAGCTCCTGCCCGATGTGCTTATCGAGGATTTACCCATCCCCTATACGGCCTTGGCTACGGACATTGCCCATGAGTGCGAAGTGAAGTTTACAGACGGCAGCCTTTTTCATGCCATCCGCGCCTCCATTTCTATCCCCATGCTGTTTCGCCCAGTCCGCTCCGAAGGGCGCATTCTGGTAGACGGAGGACTGCTCAACCCGCTGCCCTTACGTCATGCAATCCGAACACCGGGAGCACTTCTGGTGGCTGTTGACGTAAACTCTCCTATCGATAACGGAAAGCCACACCACATGAATCCTTATAAGCTTTTGTCCGAATCATCCCGTCTGATGATGCAGCAAATCACCCGCTCCGATCTTCAGCGATTCCCTCCCGACTTACTTATCGAGCTATCCGCCCGCGACTATGACATGATGGAATTCCACCATGCCAGCCGCATCATACAAAGCGGAGCCGAAGCCGCACGCAGGGCTTTAGACGCTTAAGGCATCAATATCCTGCGGTCTGCTCCAAGGCCGGATTGTCCGTTAGCGTATTGGTGTCCAGCGGCCAAAGGAGATGGGCTTCGTTCGTCAGCGATGAATATTTCATCACATAGTCCGTGCCGAAGCGACGCAAGTCATACCAACGCTGACCTTCGAACATGAATTCCTTCATCCGCTCGCGCAAAAGCACCTCGTCAATGCCGTCCTCATCACCCTTCATGTGCCCGTAAGACATTGTGGAAGGTTCGTAACGCTCGCCATAGGCACGTCTCCGCACTTGGTTGATATCCTCCGAAGGATCACCGCCCGTTAGAGACAAAGCCTCTGCGCGAAGCAGAAGCAGGTCGGCATAGCGGTAGACGGGATAATCGTCGGCAAACGTCCGGTAAGAATCCCCCTCCTGTGTAATGCCTTTATACTTGTATGCAAAGCACCCTCTATACTGATAAATTCCGTCCGACAGAAGTTCGTAAGCGGCTTTCAACGTAGCATCCCGACGAGTGTCCTCCTCGTCAAACAAGGTGAAGATAACCGGAGAAGTGGGTGATTTGGCCAAAGAAGCTATCCCAGCCTCTGAAGTGCTGGCACATGTCAA